>CAYSMM010000001.1:0-11979 GCA_964432095.1 uncultured Burkholderiaceae bacterium
TTGCCGGTAGGCACCACAACCCCCATGGAGATGACGTACTTGAGCGCCTCGTCCACGCTCATCTTGAGCTCGATCACTTCAGCCTTGGGCACCATCAAAAAGAAGCCCGAGGTGGGGTTGGGTGTGGTGGGGACGTACACGCTCACATAGTCGCCCGGCAAGTGCTGCGCAACCTCGCCGCCGGGCTTGCCGGTGATGAATGCGATCGTCCATGCGCCGGAGCGCGGGTACTGAATCAGCACCGCCTCGCGGAATGCATTACCCTTTTCAGAGAAAAGCGTATCGCTGACTTGCTTGACGCTGTTGTAAATGCCGCGCACCACCGGGATGCGGTTGAGCAGTGAGTTCCATGCCTCAACGAATTTGCGTCCGATGATGTTGTGCGCGAGCGCACCCACCACCAGCAGCAGCAACAGCACCGCAGCAAAACCGAAACCCGGAATGTCAAATCCGAACAGCGCACGCGGCTGCCAGGCTACCGGCAGGATGTTGTCCACCGAGCCGACGATGAACTGGATGATCCACACCGTGATGCCAACCGGCACCAACACCAGCAAGCCGGTAAACAGGTAGGCACGTAAGCGGGCCATGAGGCCGGTTTTCACAGCGAATCCTCACTAAGGCGATTAGTTGCAGGCCGGGCAAGCGGCGGGCGTACCGGTACAGGCCGCTGTGGACGCAGAGGCTGGCGCCGCTGAGGCTGCGGAGCCAGAGCCATCCGACGTGCTGTCGGCTTTGCTCGCAGTGGCTTCGGCAGGCGCGCTTTCAGACTTGCTAGACGATGTGGCATTGTTGCCATTGCGAAAGTCGGTGACGTACCATCCGCTGCCCTTGAGCTGAAAGCCCGCGGCCGTGAGCTGTTTTTTGAACGTGGCTTTGCCGCAGGCCGGGCAATCGACGAGCATGGGATCACTGATTTTCTGCAGCACGTCCTTCTGGTGGCCGCAGTCGTCGCACTTGTAAGCGTAGATAGGCATACCGAACCTGATTGTTATTGGCTGCGCACCCGGCAAATTGCCCGGTGCTTCCGTAAGATATTGAATTATAAAGAATAGCGCAGCGCAGAAGCGCTGCATTAGGAAGCGCTTCTAGGAGTAGCAGCGGATCTTGCGGCTTAGTGAGGCTGAGTGTTACTGTGCGTGGCCGTGCGGCTTGTGGTGCGGGTGCACATGGCCCTGACGATCGATGACGCCGCCTTTGTTTGCAATCACTTGCGGCGCAAGCGAGCCCAGCACCATCAGGATGGCCGATGCGAACAAGCCCACGAGGTTAGGCGGCACCATGGCGTCGGAGGCCAAGGCGCTAGCCGCCAGCCAGACGGCTATGCCACCGATGGATGAGAACAGCGCGCCCTGCGTGGTGGCGCGCTTCCAGAACGCGCCCGCAACGAGGGGGATGAATGCGCCTGACAAGGTCACGTTGTAGGCGTTTTGCACCATCTCGTACATCGTACTTTTGCTGTTCAGGGCAAACAGCAGTGCGCCTGCTGTGAAAGTGACGAGGATGATGCGCAGCGTCAGCAGGAACTGCGGGTCGCTCATCTTGGGGGCAAAGGGGCGTAGCACGTTCTCGGTGAACAATGACGTGGGCGCCAGCAGCGCACCACTGGCGGTGGAGAGAATGGCCGACAGCAGCGCGCCGAAGAACAACACTTGCGCCCACAACGGCATTTTGCCGAGCACGAGGTCCGGCAGGATGCGTTGAATCTCGCGCGCATCTTCCGCGCCGAACAAGCCCCCCAGGCTGGGGTCGGCCACCAGCGCGGCGTAGGCAATGAAGATGGGGACGAATGCGAAGCAGAAGTAGATGCCGGCGCCGATGACAGTGCCGCGTACGGCAGTCTTTTCGTCCTTGGCGCTGGTCATGCGTTGAAACACGTCTTGCTGCGGAATGGAGCCAAAGGCAAAAGCAAAAAACGCCCCCGCCATGGCCCACCAGCCGGGTGCATCACTCGGGAAGAAGTTGAACTTGCCCTGCTCAGCGGCTTTTGTGATGACATTGCTGGCGCCGCCGGCGAGATCGCCCACGAGATACGCCACCAGCGTCAAGCCGATCAGGATGACGACCGTCTGGAACAAATCCGTGAACGCCACCGACCACATGCCGCCGAATATGGTGTAGATCAACACCACTGCGCCGCCGATGAGGATGGCCTGGTTGAGCGCCAACGCCCCGCCCGACAGCACATGAATCACCAGGCCCAACGCCGTCATCTGCGCCGATGTCCAGCCAAGGTAGGACAGCACGATGGCCACGCTGGTGATCACCTCTACCGCCTTGCCATAGCGTTGTTTGTAGAAATCGCCAATCGTCAGCAGATTCATGCGGTAGAACAGCCGCGCGAACAATAGCGCAGCCAGCACCAGGCACACCGAGGCGCCAAACGGGTCGCCTGAAATGCCCGAAAGGCCGTCCTTGGCAAAAGTCGCCGACACCGACAACACCGTCTCGGCACCGAACCAGGTGGCAAACACGGTGGCCACGTTCATGTAAAGCGGCAGGCTGCGGCCAGCCACCATATAGTCTTTGGCGTTGTGCACGCGGCGCGCGGCGACGAGACCAATGGCAATCGTCACCATCAAATAGGCCATCACAAAATAAACGAGTGCATTCATGACATGCGCAAGGGTTGGTTCGAATCCAGGCGCGAGTGTAGCGGCTGCGCCGCGCAACCTCCAGAGTGATCGCCCCTAAGGCATGGCCGATTGACTGGTAAGCCCAAGGCGATTCAGCGCACAGATAAGCCCGCATTCCGAATGCGGTCATCCCGTGCCGAGCACAAGATTCAGCATGGGTACGGCGCACCGCAGTTAGCTTGATCGAGGTTTGCGGTGAAGTGCCTGCACCACAGTCAAGGCTTTGGCACACACCAGATCGTAGATTCGTAGATGTGGAATTACTACAGGCAGTGTTATGCCGTTACTGCTTTACCATCAACCAGAAATGGCATGTTACTCAATGTAGTATCATTACATCAGCGATGCGACTTTAGTGTATCGCCACTGCCACTGGGCGGATGAGCCTCGGCGCTGCGCTCACCAGCCAGCGGCGCATGCGCCCCGGCACCTGCACACGAAACGTGATGTAGCCGCTCGCTACGAGGGCATGCCCGTCGCGCACAATCAGGAAGAAGCGCACGCTTTGCGCAGCCGTTTTGTCCACGAACCCATGCAGCGTCACGGTGGTGCCCAGGCGTGCGGCTGCGGTGTGCGACAGCTCCTCCAGCACGTGGGGCGAAAGCTGCTCGCCCTCGGACAGGTGCGCCTGCAACTCAGCCGCGCAAAAACTGCGTAACGCCGAGCTCAGCACGTCAAGCCCGCTTTGCCCGCGAGGTGCGGGAGCAGCCGGCAGCTTGACGATGCGGTTGTGAATGAAGATCTGGTCCATGGCGTAGCGGTTCACGGTGCGGGCCTCCCGGTTTGATCTCACACCCGCCTTGAACATACGGCGGGCTTGACTTCAATTTAGGAGTGAGGCACCCACAGATCACCCACAAATTCGAGAAAAACTACCGGGATCAGTGCGCAAAACCGTGACGCGCACACCCAAAAAATGAAAGCCGCACTCAAATGGTGCGGCTTGGGGTGCGGTTTTGACGGCTTGGCAAGAATTCAGGCTTCCGCATCCTAAGACCGACATTGTCGCCAGCAGGCTACGAAGTGCGTTTAATCCCCGCGGGTTTGCCGAGTGACTTGCCATCCACGTGCACGTATTGCACGCCGTTGGCGGCCAGCGCCTTGGCAATCGCCTCGGCGTAAGCACGAGAGGAGTCAATGTCCAGCCCAGTTTTACCCTTCGCGGGAATCGTCACCACGTCGATGCGCAGCCGAGAAAAGCGGGTTTGCAGTTTGTTGTACACCTCGGATATCTCTTTGAGTAGCGCCTGGCTGCGTTGATCTTCCAGCGCCTTGGCGTTGGTCGGCAACTGGTTGTACAAACGCTGCAGTGGGTAGCCCTCAAAGCCCTTGCTCAACCCTAGGTGCGGCGGCGGGATCTTGCGGCCGCCGCTACCGTCTGCGGGTTCTGCCCCCGTCAATTGCACCGGGCCGTCCATGCCCGCGCCAATGTGGCCTGTGGTGTCGGCCACAATCGACGCGCACGCATCGGACTCCACCCCACCGGCCACATTCACTAATGCCGTACCCTGCGCCTGCACGTTTGGCGAAAGCACCGCCGCAAGCAGCACGACCAAGCCCCACTTCCAAGCCTTCAACACATTGAATCGCAGCATGATTTGCCCTCCTTGATATTGAACATTGCCTCACTCAAAGCAGACTCAAAATCACAATCAATTACCTAGATTACTACAGCATCAAATCGCGCTTGAGCTGCTCCATCCTCACCGACGGCGCCAGGCCCAGCACTACCGACAAAGACTGCCGGCAGCGCCGGTAGGTATGCAGGGCCTCGGCCTTTCGCCCCTGTGCAGCATAGGCCTGCATGAGGTGCAGGTATATCTCCTCGACCAGCGGTTCGCGTGCAATAGCGACTTCCAGCAGATTGATGGCTTCTGCCGACTGAACGTCGCGCTGCTGCAGGCTGCGCGCCATCGCGCTGGCAGCACGCACATATGCGTTGCGCAGCCGCTGGCGTTCGGCAGTCAGCCAAGCACTGTCCGGATCGCCTTGTAATAACTCGGCCGCATAGCTTTCGGAGATACGCTGCCCGAGCCGTAATAGCACCTGCGTGGGTGCCTGCTGAATGGATGCAGCTTCGGCCGCAGCGCAACGGTCGTGCAGGTAGCGCACGTCGCAGCCCACGATGCTGGAGTCCAGCGCAACACGGCCCTCCACGACTTTGATGCTGTCGTCACCCACGATGCGCCGCGCGCGGCTCACCGTCATCTCCAGGTTCTTGCGTGCGGCCATCGAGTCGTCAGCCTCAGGCCACAAGTTCGCAGCAGCCATATCCTGAGACAAGGCTTGCCCGCGCGTGCACGCCAAAAGCTTGATCAACTCCAGCGGCTTTTGCGCCACCTTGCCACTCATGGGCAGCCACTCGTCACCGATGCGCACACCGAATGGGCCGATCAACTTGAGCCACACACGCCACGGCCACTCGGGCGTGGCGTCCGTAGGGGCCTTGAGGCCGCGCTGCTCAATCAGATGCCGTACAAAACCCGTCTCAAAGCCCCGCTCCAGCGCTCGGGCGCACAAACGCGCGGCCATGCTGGGCACAGACCGCAACATAAAGCCCATCTTGCCGTGCGCGGCCAACTCGAACGCGTGGCGCAAATGCTGATCGCTCGCGCCACTGTCGGTGGGCTCCAGTATCAACGCCTGGGCGATGGCGCTCAAACAATCCCGATATGCCGTTGCGTTCACGGCCTCAAACACCGCTGAGTGCGCAGCAATGGCCTGCTGGGCATCGGCAAAGCGCCCAAGCGCAAGATAGGTATGAATCAGATCAACGCCGACCAGGGGCCAACGCGCCGCAGCGATGCGGTGAAACTCGATGAGATGCGTGGCAACCAGCAGCGCCTCGCGTGCATCCTCAAACTTCTCGGCGGACAAGGCATAGCGTGCCGTGAGGTGGTGAACATTGATTCGCGCCATCGGGCCACACACGTCGAGTGCAGCCTTGGCACGCTGTAATCGCGCTGTACCCGCGGCCAGATCACGCTGCTCCAGCGCCAGCCGTGCCATGGCCACCTCGCACAACACCACGAGCGAGGACATATCGTTCGCGGCGGCCAACGTGATGGCCTCATCCCAGCACGCGCGTGCCGCGTCATAGTGCAGCGACAGCATATGCGAATAACCCGCAATCAACAGCCACTGCGCACGCAGTGACATGCCCGCCTCGGCGTACAGCGGCATGCCTTGCACGTATTCGATGAAGCTGCGCACCCGCGCCCAGTCTTGCCCGATGTTGAGCGTCGACAGGCATAGCCGCGCCGCCCATAGCCAATCGTCTGCACTCGGCGCCTGGCAGGCACGCACGCGCAACTGCAAAGCTTGCTCGGCTTGCGTGTTGGGTGTGAGCCTGAGCTGGCCGAGTGCGACCTCGGCACACAAGTTCCAAAAATCTGCGGCCTCATCGCCGGGCTGGCTTACATCGCTGCGTAGCTGCTCGAAGCGAGCACACCAGGGCTCGAAATCCACTGCGTCATTGAAGTCGTCAGCATGCGACAAGAGCCGCTGTGCACACAAAGTCAGCGCCAGGTCGTGGCGGCCTTGCGCTTGTGCTCGCTCGAACGCACGCTCGCACATCGCGCCCATGCGCGGGTCGACCGTTAGCAGCGCTAGCCGCGCCGCGGCGCAATACAGCGAAGCATCCTCATGCCCCAGACTGGCGAGTTGCTGGGTGAGCTCGATCAGCGTGCGAGCCTGGTGTGGACTGTGCAGCGTGTGTGCATGCGCGACCAGCACTTTGAGCGCATCACCCGGGCTGCCGTAGGCCAGATGCAGGCGCGCTGCCAGGCCGGCATGCCCGGCTTGCGTAAGCGCCTGTGACCAGCCCTGCAATGCCTGCACGTGCGTTGGCGCCGTATCCGCTTGGGGTTGCAACGCAGTGCGCAGTAGCGTATGCAGTACCCATGCATCACCGCCTTCCCCAGCGGCAAAACGCTCAACGAACAAGCCACGAGACTCGAGCAGTTGCAAGGCTGCGCGCAGCGCGATGCCTTCAGCGTGTGCGCTCAATGCGGCATCCGGCAACTCGGGCAGCACAGCAAGCAGTGCCAATGCGCGCAGCGGCACGGCCTCTACATGATGCTGAATGTGTGGCAATACGAGGGCACGCAACCCACCTTCCACGGCATCTTGTAGAGCGGGTTGTTGTTGCACGGCCGCGTATGCCAGGCCCAAAGCGAGGCCCGCAGCCCACCCGTCTGCTTTGCTGCAGAGCGCAGCCGCGGTTTGCGACGGCACGCCCTTGAGCGCGCCCAAGCTCACAGCCTCGGCGTGTGTGAATGCCAGCTCCTGCGCACCGATGAGTTGCAAATGACCCCTGGCCACCAAGGGCGCAAACTCAGGCGCAGGCAGCGTTTCACTCGCGAGCAGCACCGGGACGCGACCCAGGCACACCTGCACGCATCGAGCGAGCGCTGCTAGGGTTTGCTCATGGGTCGCACGATGCACCCCATCGATGACAAGCGCCGACCACGCCGGCGCACGCTCAGCCAGTTGCCGTGTACGCGCCTCGATCTCATTGGCGGGCAAGCTTGCATCGAGCACGAGCGCGTTCAGGCTTCGCGCTTGACAGTAGCCTTGCAGCAGTGTGGTTTTTCCGGCACCCGGCGGGCCCCGCAGCCACACCGCAGCCGATTGCGCATGCTCATCCACGCGGCGATACAGCCGCTCACGCGGCACGCATGTACCAGCAGCCTCGGCGTGCGCGGGTGGCGCGTCCTTGGGCTTGGCTGCGCGCGACTTCTCACGAGGGGTGAGCGAGCGTGTGGCCTCGGGCATAGCGTGTGGTTGAAGGTGTGCTGGGTGGTTGCGTAGCGTAGGCCAGCACAGGTGAACTTGCAATGGCCTTGCCGCATCCTGGCGATAAACAATACGGTGCACCTAATGTCACGCCCATACAGCCTGAGTTCAATCCCCCAATCGAGTGACGGCTCGTTAAAAGCAGCGCACCTCTTGGCGGATACTTTGCATTACTCAATTGAGTATATACATGTTACTGCAATATCTATATCCAGTAATAGATATATACAGTATTGAGTATTAACATATGTTCAATAATTACTGCCCGTGCTGTGCATATCAAACCCACCAGCCCCAGGCGCGCAGCACAACCACAGCACCGACGAGCGACACGCCGATGATGGCACCGCCGGCCACCCACAACACTGCCTGCAGCAGCGCGTTGGTGCGTTGCTGCTCGGCGAGCAATTGCTCGGTCAATGCACGCTGCGCACTGTCACCCCCTTCCAGGCGCTCGTGTAGCAGGCGCGGCAGTGCCGGCAGCCATTGCGCGTAGCGTGGCGCCTCGTTTTTCAGTTGCTGCATGAACGCGGGCCAGCCGATCTGCTCCTGCATCCAGCGTTCTAGGAAGGGCTTGGCGGTATTCCATAAATCCAGCTCGGGGTCGAGCTGACGGCCTAGGCCCTCGATATTGAGCAGCGTTTTTTGCAGCAGTACGAGTTGCGGCTGAATCTCGACGTTGAAGCGACGCGAGGTCTGGAACAGCCGCAGCAATACCTGTCCGAGCGAGATGTCCTTCAGCGGCTTGTCGAAGTGCGGCTCGCAGCAGGCGCGGATGGCCGACTCCAACTCGTCCACGCGTGTGTCGCGTGGCACCCAGCCGCTTTCAATGTGCAACTCCGCCACGCGTTTGTAGTCGCGGCGAAAAAAAGCCGCAAAGTTCTGCGCCAGGTAATCCTTGTCGAACTGCGACAAGGTACCCACGATGCCAAAGTCCACCGCGATGTACTGGCCCTTGCTAGCCGGCTCGACGCTCACAAAGATGTTGCCCGGGTGCATGTCGGCATGGAAGAAGCCGTCGCGAAACACCTGCGTGAAGAAGATCGTGACACCGTCGCGCGCCAGTTGCTTGATGTCCACACCGGACTCGCGCAGCACGTCCACCTGGCTGATGGGCACGCCGCTGATGCGCTCCATGGTTAGCACGTTGGCGGTCGTCATCTCCCAGTACATGGCGGGCATGTGGATCAGCGGGGAGTTCTCGAAGTTACGCCGCAGTTGCGTGGCATTGGCTGCCTCGCGCACGAGATCGAGCTCATCGTGCAGATACTTATCGAACTCGGCGACCACGTCGAGCGGGCGCAGCCGCTTGCCATCGGCAAAGATACGCTCCACCCACGTGGCAAGCGTGCGTAGCACCTCGATGTCTTTGTCGATGACCGGCAAGATACCGGGCCTGAGCACCTTCACCGCCACCTCGCGGCCGTCATGCAGCTTTGCAAAATGCACCTGCGCAATCGATGCACTGGCCACGGGCTTGCGGTCAAACGATTGATACAGCTCGCTGATGGGCTTGCCAAGCGCCCGCTCGATGATGCGCACGGCTTCGTCGCCGCCAAAAGGCGGTACGCGGTCCTGCAGCTTCGCCAGCTCGTCGGCAATGTCGGTGGGCAAGAGATCGCGGCGCGTGGACAGCACCTGACCGAACTTCACAAAGATGGGGCCCAGCGACTCCAGCGCCAGGCGAATGCGCTCGCCGCGCGGCTGGCTGAAGCGCCGCAAGCGCACCAGCGCTTGCGCTAACGCGCGCGCCGGCCCGCCGCGCAGACTTGAAAGCGCGATTTCATCGAGCCCATAGCGCAGCACGGTGTGCGTAATTTTGATGGCGCGCAACAGTCTCATGAGTTCACCTTGCCGTGCATAGTGCTCGAATGACGGGCAAGCCGTTGCTCCAACAGCGTGACAGCCTTGTTGAGCGCATCGACTTCCTCGCGAAACTGTGCCATCGTCGCCGCGGCCACCAAAGGAGCACGCGGCTCGGCGAACCCGCGCTTGAGCATGGCTGCGGTGCCTTGTGCAGACTGTTGCCAGCTCGCCGCCGCCATGCGAAGGATACGCCCCAGGCGATGCGCGGCTGCATCACCCACGGCCTTGGCGAGATCTTCCTCAAACTCCCAGCGCAGGTTTTGCGCGAGCCATGCAACGGCCGATGCGAACTCCACGTCACCGGAAATCGCAACCGCACCCGTTACGTCGCGCCCTTGCGCAGCCAGTGTCGCAGCCTTGGATATATCGATTTTCAGGGTGAGTGCAGCCTTGGACGCATCTCGACTCGTTGTTGGTGCCTCAGCGGTGAAGAGGCCATCAGCAGTCACGCGCAGGCGCAAATCAGGCAGTACCGTCGCCTGCACATGCAGCACCTTGCCGGCATGCGGCGCAACGCGCTCGCGCGCAGCAGGCTCTGAAATCAACAGATGATTGGCCGCAGCGCACACGGCGCTTGAAACAGCACCGGAAGCAATCGCATCGGCTGTGTGCAATGCAGTGGCAGTTGGGGCATCGGGCATGCGCCGATTGTAGGGCGTTGAACCGTACCGAGTCGCTTCAGGGCTAGACCGTCATGGGTTCCACCGCATCGAGCATCCACGGCTCTGTGGCGCTGACGTCTGTGGCACGATCTTTGAGGAAGATCCACACTTCACGAAACGGCGTGGCAGCGCCGCTGGCTATGTCGTGCATGAGACCGGTGTATTCCACCGTGGCCACGGCGCGGTCCCCCATCATCTCAATGCCCAGCAGTTGTGTATCTATGCTGATGAGCTCGGTGTGGTCGGGGTGTGGACGTGTGGCAAGCTGTTGCCGCATCTCGCCGATGAGTGCGGTGGTCGCCAGGCCGTGCAGGGCGTCCAGGTCGCCCGCGTCCCACGCCTTCTGGACTTGCACGAACCTCCGTCTGGCTTCGGCCAAGAAGTGCGACTCGTCAAAACCCGCCGGTACGCCAAAGCGAGACAGTGTGGTTGCGCCAGTCAGCGATCGAGGAACATCACCGAATGCGCCCATGCTTTCAGCCCCCACGTTGCTGTAGTAGCCGCCGGTGTGCGTGGGGTCAAAGTTGCGGCGTCTGCTGCGCACAGGCTCGGCCAGCTTGTGAGAGACTAAGGCACTGCTGCCCGCAGGCGTACCACGCACTCGGGGCGACCATATTGCAGTCAGTAAACGTGACCAAAATCCTTGCGCCGTCATGGCGAAGATCCTCTCGCAGGCGGCTCCATGCACTGAGCCAGTGAGTTTTGCGGCCGCTTGCAATACTTGCGCAATGCAAACGACAGTCATATTTCAACGCATTGTGAACCGCAATGGCGCACTGCACATCACCCACTTTGGGGATTTGACTGCGCGTTGTGGTTATTTAGTTGCGACGTGTAACGCCACGATGCCTGCGCTCAGGTTGTAGTAGTCGGCATACGCGAAGCCGGCATCGCGCATCATTTGCTTGAGGGTCTCTTGGTCAGGGTGCATGCGGATGGATTCAGCCAGGTAGCGGTAGCTGTCGGCATCGCCGGCCACGCGCTGGCCCATCCATGGCAGCACTTTGAAGCTGTAGAAGTCATACGGCGCCTTCAGCGGCTCCCACACCTTGCTGAACTCCAGCACCAGCAGCTTGCCGCCGGGCTTGAGCACGCGGCACATCTCGGCCAGTGCAGCATCTTTGTGCGTCATGTTGCGCAAGCCGAAGGCTACGCTGACGCGGTCGAAGGTGTTGCTGGCGAAGGGCAGCTTCTCGGCGTCGCACTGCGCCACGGGCACTGCAAGGCCGTCGTCAAGCAGGCGGTCGCGCCCGACGCCGAGCATGGAGCTGTTGATATCGGTGAGCCACACCTGCCCGCTTGCGCCAGCCTGCCGGGCAAAGGCACGCGCGAGGTCGCCGGTGCCGCCGGCCACGTCCAGCACCTTGTAGCCTTCGCGCACATCGGCCAGTTGCACGGTGAACGCCTTCCACGCGCGATGCAACCCGACGCTCATCAAGTCATTCATCAAATCGTATTTGCGCGCGACCGAGTGAAACACCCCGGCCACCTTGCCCGCCTTGGCTGACTCTTCTACCGTGGAAAAACCAAAGTGCGTGGTGGGCGGGCCGGCTGGCTGTTCGGCAGGCTGATCTGGGTGAGGCGGGTGCGCGTCAGGCTGAGTCATTACAGAATTCTATAGACATGATACTCCATTACGTATCATGACTTTACTGTTTTTATTGTTCGCAGTAACAACGGTTTCTGTAATGAGTATCAAGTACTGTTGAGGCAGGCACTCAATGCGATCCGCACCCATGCCCACCCTTGTCCGCCATGGGCGCGTCGCGATTAGTGCCGGCCTGCGCAAGCCGTGCCTCGTAGCGCTGCCACAGTTCCTGCTGCTGACTGCCGAGCTGGTAGAGATAGTCCCAACTAAAGATGCCGGTCTCGTGCCCGTCGCTGAAAATGGGTTTGATGCCGTAGTTGCCAATCGGCTCCACTGCAGTAATGCCCACGAGCCGCTTGCCGGTTTGCAGCACCTCCTGCCCGGGGCCGTGGCCCTGCACCTCGGCCGAGGGCGAGTACACGCGCATCAA
>CAYSMM010000001.1:11989-29815 GCA_964432095.1 uncultured Burkholderiaceae bacterium
GCCGTCGGCAAACGCGATCTCGAAGATGCGCGATTGCTGATGCACTTTGATGTCGGTCGGCAGCGGGGATTGTTGCGTCAGGCCTGCCATACCTGCACTTTAGCCGAGCGCAATGCCCTTGTGGGTGTAAGTGATTTTAGCTGCACGGATTGTGCACGAGAAAGTGCGCAGTTCATGCAAGAAAGGTGCTGAAATGATCGATACTCACTGTTCTATATACCAGTTAATCATCTATTCAATACCGGACTCGGCATGATAGGCAGTGGAGTATTCAGAAAATTGATCCGGAAAGTCGAGCAAAGCAGCTGGTCTGACGGCTGCAAAGCTACAGCTTCAGCGTGATGAGCGCATGCACGCGCTCCTCGTCCTTCAGCGGGCCGCTGAGCACGCGGCCGAAATCGAGCGTGATGCTGACGTGGTCTTTCCAGCCGTAGCGCACGCCTAACCCCGCGCTTGACGCGCGTGCGGTGGCGGCGGGCTCGAATGGGCGCTCTTTGCGCCGCACTTCACCCGCGTCAACGAACGCCACGCCACGCAAACCCGGCAGCCACTGTGGCGTGTAGCCCTCGAGCGAAAGCTGCACGCCGTTGTCGCCGGTCAGGCTGCGCTCGGGCAGCCCGCGCAGGGTGGACGCGCCGCCCAGGCCGAACTGCTCACCCGAGATCAAACGGTCGCCGGTGCCTTGCACCAGCGCACGTGTGCTCAGCAGCCAGTCGGACGCGAAGCGCCACTGCACACCACCGCCTAGGCGCAGTACGGTGAACTTGTGGTCGTTCGGCGCGTAGGCTACTTCGTCATTGCCCGACCCACCGGAAATGTTGGCTGCAAGCTCGGCACGTGCCGTGGCGCTGAGGCGGTCGGCCTCGTATTTGCCAAAGTACACCAGCGACACCGGCCGGCTGCGCACGTCGGGCGACAGCAGGAAGCCCGCAAAGCGCGCGCCGTTGAAGAGCTTGTCGTCGAGGTTGGCTTGCACGTACGACTTGTACGCGCCCAGCGGGTCGAGGTAGTAGGTAAAGCTCACGCCCAGCGCGCGCCCAGCACCCGTGATCTCAAACCCGGCGAAATCGCCCGTGACGTTGCTCTTGCTGGCCGACAGGCCCAGCGTGCTGCCGATGCTGTAAAACGGTATGGAGTAGTTGAGGCCATATTGCTTGACATCGCCGTTGTTGGCCGAGCCGGTGTAGGCAATGCTGGCTTGATGATCACGGTTCCACAGGTTGTGATGCGAGGCAGAAAGCGTGATGCGGTCTTTGCCGCTCGTTTCACTGCCGGTGTTGCTGGCGTTGAGCTGCAACGCCCAAGGCGAGCTGTCTTGTGTACGCAGATTCAGGTCTATGGTGTCCTGACCCGTACCCTCGCGTACCACCAGAGTTGTACGCTTGGCGGGGTTGTCGCCTGCCACAGCGAGCTGGCGGCCGACCGTCAGCAGGTTGGGGGATGTACCTTCGCGCAGCTCCGGCACGCTGGCGCGGATGTTGGCTGCGTCAAAGTGCTGGTTGCCTTCCAGGGTGACCTTGCCGACCGTAAAGCGTACGACACGCAAAGCAATGGTGCCCTTCACCTCTTGCGGCGGTAGCACCACGCGGTACAGCGAGTAACCAGCGTCGCGCAGTGCGGCCTCGAGCGCGGCGGTGGCCTGCTGCAACCGCTCGAAGCTCATGTCGGCGCCGGTATAGGCGCTCAACACGCGCTGCGCCTTATCGCCAATCGGGTTGAGGCCCTCGATCACATAGGCATTCACGGCAAACGTGGGTGAGGCTTGTTGAGCAGCCGGCGCTGGTTGTTGAGCCAACGAATCACCATTGGCGTAGGCCAGCGCAACCGCCGCCGCGAGGCAGGAACGAAGCAAAGTGCGATTCATCATGGGCGGCAGACCGGTGCTGTGTTCACACCTGCGTCCTGAAGCGCGGGCGCAAGGTCGGGATTGCTGGAGTTGGGCAGCGGCGTAGGATCAAAACTGATCCATGGCGGCACGTCGCTGGGCCGCAATGCGCGCTTGCCGTCGGTATAACCCGTCTCGCCCTTGGCAAGGTCGACCGTGGCGCCGCTGTCGGCGACGATTTGCACATGACCGTCGCGCACTAAGATGTACAGGCCCTCTTCGTCTGCAACGTCACCGGTGGAAAAGTAACGATCGAAATCGATCTTGGCCTGGTCGGGGCGCTCCACATCCGTCGGGCACGCCGCCTGACGGCGCTGGAAAGCCCCTGATTTGCCGAGTTCGGCGCTGGTACCCTTGTCCAGTGTTTGAGCCTGACCGCCGCCTTCTGGCCGCACCTCGATGGCGCCGTCCCACACGTTGATGCACAAGCTGCCCGGTTGCGACGCCGCAGCACTGCCGCTGTCGGCGCAGTCGCCGGTACACACGATGTCCAGCCCCGTGCCGCGCACACCGATCGTGGCTGTTGCCGTGCGGATCTGCACATTCGGCTTAGCCGTCAATCCCGTGAGAAAGCGCAGCGTGCCTGCGCCCAGCCTTGCGAGCAGGCGGCTTTCCGTCGGCTGGCTTGCCGCGTATACGAAATCGTCTAACGTCAGGCGGGTATTGCTGCCAAGCGCCATGCGCCCCTGATCGCGCAGAATCAACAAGGCCTTGGCGCCTACGCCCGTGACCACGGTCTCGCCAGGAAACACCGGGCCGCCGAGACCCAGCGGACGGCTGGTTTTGTCCATGGCAACCACACTGACGGCACCGTCAGCAAATACTGCCTTGGCCGCTGCACGCGGCTGATTGGGTGACGACGTGGCACCACGGTTTGCAAGCCGCGCACTCTCGGCGCTGCAGTCCTTGCCGCAGATGCGCGCGTCGAACTCGGTACCACGGATACCAATGGTGGCCGTGGAAGTGCGAATCTGTCCTGCCGTCGCCGAGTTCTTGGTCACTACCCCGGTGATGGCGCGTACGCCGCCGCGAACCAAGCTTAACAGCCAGGTACCCGTTTGCGGCTGCGCAGGCTCAAAGCGATAGTTGCTGATCGCAAGCGTGGTGTTGGGCCGCAGCGTCATACGCGTGCCATCTGTGAAACGCACGATCGCAAATGAGCCGTCGGTCGTATTGATGGTGTCGCGCTGCTCGATCGGCTGCCCTTTGCTGAGCAAACGCGCAGGCTTGCCCGGCAATGCCGCGTAGGCCACACCTCGCGTGAAGTCCACCTCGCCAACCGGTGCAGCTTGCGCAGCCGCAGGCCAGGCCATGGCAAGCAGCGCAGTGCTCGTCAGGCACATGAGCGCTCGCAGCCGGATGTAGCGCTTGAGGCGATAGAAGTAGCGGCTCATTCTTACCTCGCAACAGCAACGCAAGCGCCGTCTCGGATCTCAATCACGATGTCCACGCCTGGCTCCTTGCGCCGCCCAGGGTCGATCGCGCCGCCACCCATGAGCGTGTCGCGGTCGCGATTGGCGACAGGAAGCTGGTCTCGCGCTGGGCCCAGCGGGTCTGAGGGCACAACAACGACCGGTAGTTCAAAGCCGGAGATACCAGAATCGCGTGCCCCATTTCCTGTGGGCTGAGTGCCAGGAGTCCAAGTGGGTGTGCAGTTGATGCACTGCGCCGGATCCGAACTGAATATAGGGCGACTGGGTCCGAAGATAAAGGCATCGGCGTTCACGCCAGCACCCGGAGTAAGGGCAATCAGGCCGGTGCCCGATGCCCAGTTGACCCGCAACTGATTACTGTACCGAATGCCAGCATAGGCATCAGTACCGGATCCCCCTGTGAGCCGCAATTCAGTGCCGGTAATGGTGACGTCACGCCCCTCAATGCCGACCGAGCCACCATTACCGTTGAGCTGCACCACGCCTTGGCTGCCAAGAGATAGGCCACCGTTCGATCTCACCGCAACTGAGTCAGTGCCTGCTCCAGCAGTCAAGCTGATGCTCGCCCCCTGGAGAGAGACATTACCCCCTCCTTGGATGGTGATAGGGCCCTTGTTGGCGTTGACTTCCAGTGCGCCGCCAGCGATGAGGCCGGCTGAGTTGGCAGCACTCACGTCAGTATTTACAACTAGATTATTCGTTGCGTTTAGCGTGACGTTTTGTCCCTGCACCGTACCACGGCCACCACCCTGCGCAGCGCTGAGAACACCCCCCACCCGCATATTCCCAGCTGCTGAAACGCTGACTGTGCCTGTCGTAGCCGCTGCGACCAAAGTGCTATCGGCGTTAAGGTTAGTCAAATTGATATCGCCGGTAGCCGGGTTAGCGGCGGCAATTCGCGCTTGGCTGTCATCCAATGCGATCTTTATTGGATTATTCGAAGGCAGGCCAACGGCTTCGAGCTCTTGCGCATTTACAGTCGCAGCAATTGCACCACCGGCTTGTAGGTTCACGCGACCGGCCGTGATCTGTGCAGTAGTACGTCCTGCCGAGCCGTTAATGTTGCCGCTCACCGCCAACGTGACCTCGTTGGCAGCCTGTACGTTACCTGCGGTACCAAAGCCGATGTTTTGCGCACCCGATAGCGAGACACTCCCGTTGACGGAGCGCACCTCGTTAACTATCAGCGTATTACCTCCCATGGCAGTCAAGTCAAAGTTCCCACCTACCGTGAGCTTTCCGTCGTTGATATCCTCAACCACAAGCGCGGGATCTAGACCTAGTCGCAAACCGCTAGGCAGATTGTTAGCAAACGCCAGGCTTGCATTGACGGATCCGTACAAGGTACCAATCTGATTCGCACCTGTCAGTGCTGCATTGCCGTTGACACTCAGTGCCAACTCGTCAGCAGTTAGCGCCACTGGCATACTTACATTACCGCCAGCGCTCAGCGTGATGTCATTCACCGTGCCATCAAATGCGCGAATGTACCCTTCGGTCATTCGAATCTCTCCAACAGCGCCAATCGCCGATAGACTAATGCTGGCCTGTCCCCCTTGAGCACGAATACTGATAGGGCCGTTCAAGGCAAGGCTGTTTGAGCCGATGAACACACCGGTACCATTGCGATTGTCAATCCTCTCAGCGGCAACACCGTTATTCGTCACTCCAATTGGCGCACCCGTAGGTGCGATGATCTCGAGAAGGGGTGCATTGAACGCAGAAATATTGATGCCGCTATTGTTTGTTCCAAAAGCTCCGATACCCCCATTGACTCCAAAACTCAGTTTGGAGGCAGAGGTACCGGTGAAGAAAATATTGATGCCTCCCGCGCCACTCACGCCAGTACCTACGCCACCATTGACGTTGAGGTTGCTGCCAGCCAAATTAATGTTGATCCCTTCCGGCGACAGCACATTCTGCAATGTGACGTCTCCGCTTGAGTTAATGTTTAGTCTGCTAGCGTCAACGTTACCCAGAGTGATATTCGACGGCAGCGCTCCACTAACCTGGTTGCCATCAAACTGCCCGGTCGAAAGTGTCAGGCTATTTTTGCCTGTAACGTTGAGTTGACCGATTATTGAGAGATCGATTCCCGCGGATACACCATCTGGTGGAGCCACAGCATTACGTGTCTCCATAGTGGTATTCGCGTTGAGTACGAGATCATTGTTGGTGAACGTCCCATTCGCGCGGATGCCGTGCTCAGCTTGCAGAAGAATATTGGCCCCTGTGAATGCCTCCAGCTGAGATTCATAGACGATAGAGGGCGCATCCCGCCCTGTAATGGTGCCATCAAATGGGATAGGGGTGACGACTGGAGAGCCCCCCTCAATCACGATCTCGTCAGGGTCGATTAACCAGTTACCCATCTTTCCATTGGCCGCCGTCAAGTCTGGCGCAGCGAATCCGATCAGTCTTTTACCAGACGTTTCGACATTGCCGCCGTCGCCCGAATTTGCACCTCCACGGGCGGAAATGCTCACACCATCAACCACCGTCAACCCATCGGACCATGCCACGACTGTGCCGCCCTTACCTGCGGTTATTGCGTCAGCATTGATCACTGCTCCGCGTTCGAGGATGGTAGTCTTGGCATTGGCGACTCCCGCATCCTTGCCCTGCCAGCCCCCTCCTAGAAGGACTGTGCCCCCGCCATTGGCGCCAGATGCATTGATACGTGCCCCGCCTTCCATGACCACTGTGTTGGCGGTTGCAATCACGTCACCGCCCACACCCGAGGTCTGGCTCACGTCAATCGTGCTACCACGAGAGAGGTTCACAGAATCCACGCCGATCAAACGAACAGCACCGCTGCTCTTCGCGCCTGTAGACTCATGAGCCAAGGCATCGGTCGCGGCCAATTCCAGCGATGCATTCACGCCGTACCGCTTGGGCGAATCGCCACTCCCATGACCGGCTAAGGCACCCAGGAACATGCGGCCCGATGCATCCTGCTGCACACCCGTAGCGCGTATGTCACCCGAGTGAGTTAGGCTATTTGCGAACAGTCCCACAGCGCCCGCCTGAATACTGCCGAGGTTACGCACCTGGCCGGTGCCGTTGCCAACCTCAAACTTGACCCCATCCAAACCTTGCGAAATCAACTCGATGCGCTCACCTGCGGCCAGGATGGCATGACCATTCTCGACTCTAAGTGCGCCGTTGTTGTCGATGTTGCGGGCGATCAGGTACACGTCGCCATTACTGGCACGCACCGCGCCGCTGAGCACGATGTCGCCGGAGGAACTGCCCCCACTCAGGCGAATGCGCCCTGCCTTCCAGTCGGCATCACTCAGGTTGAGAGTCGACGCAACGAACCCTGCTGTATCGAGAACGGCCCCTTGGCCAAAAAGTATGCCGCTGCCATTGATCAAAAACACGCGGCCGTTAGACCCTAGATACCCCAGTATCTCGCTCGGGCTTCCGCCGATCACTCGGTTCAGCACCGCACTGTGCGCGCCTGTTTGCTGAAACCAAACTGACTCCCCACGGCCGATGTTGAAGCTTTGCCAGTTGATGATCGCACCCGGTGTGTTGCGCACCAATAGCTGGCTTCCGTTTTGCTGGAAGGTCGCGCCACCACTGACCACATTTCCACCCTGCGGAGCTGCATTCACCGTCAAACTGAACGCAGCTGCCAAGGCCAACACCAATGGCCGGACTTGGATTACACAAATTGGGTGAGCAGTCTTTTTGCTTTGGTTTGGCATATTTCCTCCTGACACCTGACCTTGATGCGCAGCAACAAGCTGTCTAGTTGGAAACTAGCAGATTCAGCACCCGGCAAACACCCCTATTTCACGGGGGATAATATGCTGCCGATATCCCGGCTAGGGGATGAGTCGAGACAGGCCATACTGGATTTGCGCATCCAGTTGAGTTAGTTGTGTCTGCAACTCGCTGGTGCGGGCGATATCAACATCACGCTGTGCTGATGACCAGATTGCCTGGGGGAAATGAGAGTCCCACTCAAATCTGGCGATCACATGCCAGTGCAGATGTGGCACCATGTTACCGAGCGAAGCCAGGTTGACTTTTGTTGGCTTGAGGTTGTCCCGTATGCAACGCTCTACACTTGTGATCACACGCATGCACAGCGCTTGTTCAACTTCGCCCAAGTCCGAGAACTCAGCGACGTGGGCCTGCCAAATAACCCGGTAGTACGCCGGGAAGGCCGCATCTTCAACCCTCACGACGCGAAGTTCTGACCCTTGCCAAATGAGCAACCCACCCTGTCCGTGGCAAAGAGTGCAGCCATCATGCATTTCCGTAGCAGGCGTCAAACCAGCACCCGCTCGATCCCGCCCGCATTCGCCGCATCCACATACTCGCGCATCCAGTTGGCCCCGAGCCTGAGTTTGGCCATTTCGACGACGATGTAGTCGGCCTCCAGCAGCCCGTGCTGCAGGTCGTTGCGATAGCGGCTTAAGCCCTGCAGGCACGAAGGGCAGCTCGTGAGGATTTTCACTCCGCCTTCGAAGCCGTCTTTTCGCAGCGCAGCCTCATTCTTGCGCAGCTCATCTTCCTTACGAAAACGCACCTGCGTCGAGATGTCGGGCCGGCTGATTCCAAGCGTTCCGCTCTCACCGCAGCAGCGCTCGCTCTTGGTCACGTCAGCTGCCATCAGCGCCTTTACCGTTTTCATGGGATCCTGCTGCTTCATGGGAGTATGGCACGGGTCATGATACAGATAGTGCATTGAATGGTTGTTACTGCTTAGAGTAATGCCTTTCTCAAGCAGGAACTCATGAATGTCGATGATGCGGCAACCGGGGAAGATCTCCTCAAACTTGTAGCCCTGCAGCTGGTCGTAGCAGGTGCCGCAACTCACCACCACAGTTTTGATGTCCAGGTAGTTCAGCGTATTGGCCACACGGTGGAACAGCACGCGGTTGTCGGTGATGATTTTTTCGGCCTTGTCAAACTGGCCGCTGCCGCGCTGCGGATAGCCGCAGCACAGATAGCCCGGCGGCAGCACGGTTTGCACGCCAGCGTGCCACAGCATCGCCTGCGTCGCCAGGCCCACCTGGCTGAACAAGCGCTCGCTGCCGCAACCCGGGAAGTAAAACACCGCTTCACTGTCCACAGTAGTGGTCTGCGGATTGCGGATGATGGGCACGTAATGCTTGTCTTCAATGTCCAGCAATGCGCGTGCCGATTTTTTGGGCAAGCCACCGGGCATGGGTTTGTTGATGAAGTGGATCACCTGCTCGCGCAGCACTGGCTTGCCCACCGAAGCAGGGGGGGCCTTGGTTTGCTTCTTCGCGGCGAGCTTCATGAAGTTGTGTGCCAGGTTTTGCGCCTTGAAGCCCCAGCCCATCATCAACCTGCGCGTGACGTTAATCGTCTCGGGATTGGTAGCGTTCAGGAAGAACATCGCCGCCTTGTTGGCGGGGTTGAAACTCTTCTTGCCCATCTTGCGCAGCAGGTTGCGCATGTTCATGGACACGTCGCCAAAGTCGATGTCTACCGGGCAAGGCGTTTCGCACTTGTGGCATACGGTGCAATGGTCGGCGACATCTTCAAACTCCGCCCAGTGCTTGATGCTCACGCCGCGGCGGGTTTGCTCTTCGTACAGGAAAGCTTCGATCAGCAGCGATGTCGCCAAAATCTTGTTGCGGGGGCTGTACAGCAGGTTGGCACGTGGCACGTGTGTGGCGCACACCGGCTTGCATTTGCCACAACGTAAGCAGTCTTTGATGCTATCGGCAATCGCGCCGATATCGCTTTGCTGCATGATGAGCGACTCATGCCCCATCAGCCCAAAACTCGGGGTATAAGCGTTCTTCAGTGTCGCTGGCAGTTGCACGTCATCGAGCAGCTTGCCTTTGTTGAAGCGGCCCTGCGGGTCTATGCGCTGCTTGTAGCCGCGAAACTCGCTGATCTCCGCGTCTGTCAGATACTCCAGCTTGGTGATGCCGATGCCGTGCTCGCCGGAGATGACGCCGTCCAGGCTGCGCGCCAGCGCCATGATGCGTTTGACAGCGGCATGCGCCTCTTGCAGCATCTCGTAGTTGTCGCTGTTGACAGGAATGTTGGTGTGCACATTGCCGTCGCCGGCATGCATGTGCAGCGCTACCCAGGTGCGACCCTTTAGCACGCGCTTGTGTATCGTGTCGCATTCGTTGATGACGGGTACAAACACCGCGCCGCCAAATAGCGCACGCAATTCGGCGCGCACTTCCTGCTTCCAGCTTGCGCGAATCGTGCCGTCCTGAATCACATGGAACAGCGTGCACTGCGCGTCTTTGGCGAGCGACACGTCAAACTTGGGCGCCAGGTGCGCTAACCCGTGGCCGCCAAGTGCTACGCGAACCTGCGACAAAGGCGAGTCGAGGTGTTCAAGCAAATAGCTCCAGCGCGCATGCACCTTGCTGATTAAATCGAGCGATTTGACGCGCCGCTCCTCCAGCGACTCGGCCGTGAACGGCACTTCGCCGTCGGCGGCCTCCTCGATCTTGCCGACGGGCAGCTTGCCGCTGAAAAATGACTCCAGCCCCGCAAGCAGCTTGAGCTTGTTCTTGAGCGACAACTCGATGTTGATGCGCTCGATGCCGTCCACATACTCGCCCATGCGCGGCAACGGAATCACCACATCCTCGTTGATCTTGAATGCGTTGGTGTGCTTGGCAATCGCAGCCGTGCGCTTGCGGTCGAGCCAGAACTTCTTGCGCGCCTCAGCGCTGACGGCCACAAAGCCCTCGCCAACGCGGGCGTTAGCCATGCGGATTACCTCGCTGGTGGCGCGTGCCACAGCGTCCTCGTCTTCGCCGACGATGTCGCCGATCAGCACCATCTTGGGCAGCGTGCCACGCTTGCTCTTGGTGGCATAGCCCACCGCTTTGAGATAGCGGTCGTCCATGTGCTCCAGGCCCGCGAGGACCGCACCGCCCGGCTTCGTGCCGAGATAGTCCTTGATCTCGACGATGGAAGGAATCGCATCGCGTGCCTGGCCGAAAAACTCTAAGCACACGGTGCGGGTGTGTTTGGGCATTTTGTGCACCACCCAGCGCGCGCTGGTGATGATGCCGTCGCAGCCTTCCTTTTGAATGCCGGGCAGGCCCGCGAGGAATTTGTCGGTGACGTCCTTGCCGAGACCCTCTTTGCGGAAGCGGCTGCCCGCGATCTCCAATGTCTCGGTTTTCTCCAGTGTCTTGCCGTCGGCCTCGTAGGTGCGCACCTCAAAACGCGCCAGCGGTGCGTCGTGAATCTTTGCGATGTTGTGATCGAGCCGCAGCACCTCTTGCCAGCGGCCGTCGGGGTTAACCATTTTCCAGGACGCCAGATTGTCGATGGCCGTGCCCCACAACACCGCGCGCTTGCCACCGGCGTTCATGGCGATGTTGCCGCCGACACAACTGGCCTCTTGCGAGGTTGGGTCAACCGCGAACACGTAGCCCGCCCGCTCTGCGGCATCGTGTACGCGCTGCGTCACCACGCCTGCTGCGCTCCACACGGTGGGCACCGGATGCGCAACGCCCGGCAAAGTAATCAACTCGACCTCGCTGATCTGTTCGAGCTTCTCGGTGTTGATGACCGCGCTGTTCCACACCAGCGGAATCGCGCCGCCGGTGTAGCCAGTGCCGCCACCACGCGGAATGATCGTCAGCCCCAGCTCGAAGCAGCCCTGCACAAGGGCGGCGATCTCGTCCTCGGTGTCGGGGTACAACACCACGAACGGATACTCCACGCGCCAGTCGGTCGCGTCGGTCACGTGGCTGCCGCGCGCCATGCCGTCGAAGGCGATGTTGTCGCGCCCGGTCACCTTGCCCAGCACCTTGAGCGTGCGGCGGCGCAACTCGGCTATCTCGTCAAAACGCCTCGAGAATTTCTCGACGGCTTGCCGCGCCAGCGCAAGCAGCTCACCCACGCGGGCGTCACGCGCCGGGTCTTGCGCCGCGCCGTCCTGGTAGCGTCGCTTGTCGATCTCCGCGAGCCGGTGCCACAGCGCGTCGGTCAAAAGCCTGCGTCGCTTGGGGTTGTCCAACAGGTCGTCTTGCAGGTAGGGATTGCGGTCGACCACCCAGATGTCGCCCAGCACCTCGTACAACATACGAGCGCTGCGACCGGTGCGGCGCTCGGCGCGCAGCTCCTGCACCACGCTCCAGGCGCGGTCACCGAGCAGACGGATGACGATCTCGCGGTCGGAAAAACTGGTGTAGTTATAGGGAATCTCGCGCAAACGCGGTGTAGCCGATGCGTCGGCACCGGTAGCCAGTAGCGTTTGTAGGGCGGTTGGGGCGTTCATGGAAGAGAGAAATTCAATTCATTGTAGCGGCGCAGCATTCCAATGCTGCTCACTGGAGCAAATCACCAGGCACGCCGCGAGGTAAGCATGAAGGATTTCTTTATACCTATATTAGTATATACAGTTTACTACTTACGAGTTTGCTGTAAAGACTGTATACTTAATTGTGTATCACTGATGAATAGTAAAGTTCGCTACAGCAAGCCGCGTTTGATCTGCGCAAACCCGGCGCCCCGGCCTATCCGATGAGCAGAGCTCCGACGCGTTCCGGTCCTACTTTCACGGTTTCATGAATACACAGCATAGGCCGTATCGACGAGCCGGCCCGGTTGCTGCAGCATGAGTTAAACGTCACGCTTAAGTCCGTGATCTGTGACAATACCTTCCCCCGACGCGCCGTGTAGAGCGAAGATCTCCTTGACTTCCTGCACTAGTATTACTCCCAAGTCGTAGGCCCTCCCGTGACCGTAATATGCCTGTCACGTGGCGACGATACGTTCGAGATTTTGGAGAGTGATACATGAAGAAACTATTAGTCGCGGCGTTGGTCGCCGCAGGCATGGCAAGTGCTCAGGCGCAAACCGAGATTACCTGGTGGCATTCCATGGGCGGCGCACTCGGGGAGTGGGTGAACGACGTTGCCAAGGAGTTCAACAATAAGCAAAAGGACTACAAAGTCACGCCCGTATTCAAGGGTTCGTATGACGAATCCATGACGGCCGCGATCGCTGCTTTCCGTGCAGGCAACGCACCTCACATTCTGCAGGTGTTCGAGGTCGGCACAGCCACCATGATGCAAAGTAAAGGTGCCATCGTGCCGGTGGCGCAGTTGATGAAGGATGCAGGCGCAAAGTTCAACCCTGCGGCCTATGTGCCGGCGGTTGCTGGCTACTACACCGCGCCTAGCGGCCAGATGTTGAGCCTGCCGTTCAACAGCTCCACCACGGTTTTGCATTACAACAAAGATGCCTTCAAGGCTGCAGGGCTGGATCCTGAGAAGCCGCCCGTCACCTGGCCCGAGCTGACTGCAGTTGCCGCCAAGCTCAAGGCCAGCGGCCACAAGTGCCCCTTCACCACCAGCTGGCAAAGCTGGACGCAGCTCGAAAGCTTTAGCGCCTGGCATAACGTGGAGTTTGCGACCAAGCGCAACGGCTTTTTGGGCTGGGACGCGCGGCTTGCGTTCAACACGCCATTGCATGTGCGGCACATCGAGAATCTGGCCAACATGTCCAAACAGGGGCTGTTTGTGTACAAGGGCCGCGGTAACGCTGCAGACGCCACGTTTGTGAGCGGCGAATGCGCCATGACGACCGGCAGCTCGGCGCTGTACGGCAGCATCAAGCGTAACGCCAAGTTCACGGGCGGCATCAGCACACTGCCCTATTACCCCGACGTGCAAGGCGCGCCACAAAACACCGTCATCGGCGGTGCATCACTCTGGGTGATGGCCGGCAAGAAACCCGCTGAGTACAAAGGCGTGGCTGCGTTCTTCACGTACTTGAGCGACGCAGACGTACAGGCGCGCAACCATCAGAGGACGGGTTACCTGCCCATCACCACGGACGCCTACAACATCACCGAGAAATCGGGCTTCTACAAGCAAAACCCCGGCACGGATGTCAGCGTGACGCAGATGATCCGCAAGGTCACCGACAAATCACGCGGCATCCGTCTGGGCAACTTCGTGCAGATCCGCACCCTCATCGATGAGGAGATGGAGCAGGTGTGGAGCGGAAAGAAGAGCGCCAAGGAAGCCCTGGACTCAGCCGTCAAGCGTGGCAACGAGTTGCTGGAAAAGTTTGAGAAGGCCAACAAGTCTTAAGCCGTTCTGAGTGATACTGATATGCAGTCGGGCTCACACGCAAGACGTGTGAGCCCGACTGCTTTCACTAATACTAACTTCTGTATATACTCATTACTGCTTAACTATAAACCAGCGACGGGCATATACAGCATGCAGTAATAGCATCTTACAGCCAAGCAAGAACCGCGTAAAACAACTGTCATCGTGGAAAAACGCGTCATATTCAAAAGCCGCTGGCTGCCCTGGCTGTTGATCGCCCCGCAGATGGGGGTCATTCTGGTGTTCTTCTTCTGGCCCGCAGGGCAGGCACTGGTTCAGTCGGTACAGCAGCAAGACGCCTTCGGCACTTCGTCGCAGTTTGTAGGGCTGGAGAATTTTCGCAACCTTTGGAACGATGAGACCTATCTGGCCTCGTTCAGAACGACTGCCATCTTTTCCGTTCTCGTAGCCGTCTGCGGCCTTTCGATAGCACTGATACTGGCGGTGTTTGCAGACCGCGTGGCCGACGTGAACAAGTGGACCGCCGGCGCATACAAAACACTACTCATCTGGCCCTATGCCGTTGCACCTGCTGTGGCCGGTGTGCTGTGGCTGTTCATGTTCGCGCCGTCACTTGGCATCGTTGCCTATGTGCTGAGGGCCATGGGCATGGACTGGAATCATCTGCTCAACGCCAACCACGCGATGACGCTGATCGTAGCCGCGGCGGTGTGGAAGCAGATTTCCTACAACTTCCTGTTCTTCCTCGCGGGCCTTCAGTCGATTCCCAAATCGCTGATCGAGGCTGCCGCGATCGACGGCGCCGGGCCATGGCGGCGTTTTTGGACGATTGTGTTCCCGTTGCTCTCGCCCACTACATTTTTCCTGCTTGTCATCAACATCGTCTATGCGTTTTTTGACACCTTCGCCATTGTCGATGCCGCCACGCAAGGCGGGCCGGGCAAGGAGACGGCCATCCTGGTGTACAAGGTGTACTACGACGGCTTCAAGGCGCTAGATCTTGGCGGCTCGGCTGCGCAAAGCGTGGTGCTGATGGTCATCGTGATTGCGCTCACCGTGGTGCAGTTCCGCTATGTCGAGAAGAAAGTGCAGTACTGATGATCGAAAAGCGCCCCACCCTCACGGCCCTGTCGCACCTGGTGCTCATCCTCGGGGTGATCATTGTCGCGTTTCCGGTGTATGTCACGTTCATTGCGTCCACACAAAGCACCGAGCAGATCAACTCCAGCGCGCCCATCTCGCTGGCGCCTGGTGGGCACATGATCGAGACGTACACCCGCGCGTTGTTCGGCGGGCGAACCGAGGCCGGCGGCAAAACATCGCCCGTAGCGGGCATGATGTGGGTGAGCCTGGTCAGCGCAGTCACTATCGCCGTGGGCAAGATCATTATCTCGCTGCTGTCGGCATTTGCGATTGTGTACTTCCGCTTTCCGTTCAGAAATCTTTGTTTCTGGATGGTGTTCATCACGCTCATGCTGCCGGTGGAGGTGCGCATCTCACCCACGTATGAAGTGGTCAGCAACCTCGGCATGCTCAACACCTATGCCGGGCTCACCGTGCCTTTGATCGCATCGGCCACCGCCACGTTCTTGTTCCGCCAGTTCTTCCTGACAGTGCCTGATGAGCTGGTGGAGGCTGCTCGCATGGACGGCGCTGGGCCCATGCGGTTTTTCAAGGATGTTCTGCTGCCGATGTCCGTCACCAACATCGCAGCGATGTTCGTCATTCAGTTCATCTACGGCTGGAACCAGTATCTGTGGCCGCTGCTCGTGACGACCAACGAGAGCATGTATCCGGTGGTGATGGGCATCAAGCGCATGATTAGCGGCGAAGCCTACACCGAGTGGAACGTGGTGATGGCCACCGCCATGCTGGCCATGCTACCGCCGGCCGCAGTGGTGCTGTTGATGCAGCGCTGGTTCGTCAAGGGCCTGGTGGATACCGAGAAGTAAAACAATCATGGCAACACTCAGCTTCAACAACGTCGTCAAGCGCTACGGCAAGGGGGCAACCGCGGTGCCCGTGATTCACGGCGTCAGTGCGCTGATTGCCGATGGCGAGTTCATCGTCATCGTCGGCCCCTCCGGCTGCGGCAAGAGTACGTTGCTGCGCATGGTGGCCGGGCTCGAGGAGGTGACGGGCGGTGAGATTCGCATCAATGACGAAGTCGTCAATGATATCGAGCCCGCGTCACGCGACATCGCCATGGTGTTTCAGAATTACGCGCTGTACCCGCACATGAGCGTGGTCGATAACATGAGTTACGGCCTGCGTATCCGCGGTACGCCGCAAGGCGAAATCGACGCGCGCATTGCCCGGGCAGCCAAGATGCTGCAGCTTGAGCCCTATCTCAAGCGCAAGCCGCGCGAGCTTTCGGGCGGCCAGCGTCAACGCGTAGCCATGGGCCGGGCCATCGTGCGTGAGCCGCAGATATTTTTGTTCGATGAACCCTTGTCCAACCTCGATGCCAAGCTGCGCGTGCAGACGCGGCTTGAGATACAGCGCTTACACCGCGAACTGAAAATCACCAGTCTGTACGTCACCCACGATCAGGTGGAGGCCATGACGCTGGCGCAGCGAATGATCGTGATGAACTCCGGCGTTGCCGAGCAAATCGGCACTCCGGCCGAGGTGTATCACACGCCGGCCACTACTTTTGTTGCAAGCTTCATCGGCTCGCCACCGATGAACCTACTCAAGGGTAAAGCCAGCGGCACGCGCTTTGAGCTTGGCAGCGGTGTTACGCTCGATTTGCCCGCTGGTGCGCCGCGCGAGGGCGAGCTTGTGCTGGGCATGCGGCCCGAGCATCTCTCACGCGCGGCAAACGGCATTCCCTTCACAGTAGAGATGGTCGAGGCACTCGGTGCCGAGCATTTGATTCACGGCAACGTGGCGGGGCAGGACGTCATCGTCAGCGAGGCGGGGCTCGAGGAGCATCTCAAAGACGGCGACAAACTCACCCTGGCTATTGAGCCTGGCAAGCTGCATTGGTTTGATGCACACACCACAAAGCGTATTGGCTAACAATGCTCCTGCCCAGCTGGCCCTATCCCCGTCTGATCGCACACCGTGGTGCAGGCAATCAGGCACCTGAAAACACGCTCGCCGCGTTTCGCCTCGGCTATACATACGGCTACCGCATGTTCGAGTGCGACGTGAAATTGAGCGCCGATGATGTGGCCTACCTGATGCACGACGGCACGCTCGAGCGCACCACCAATGGCACTGGCTCGCCGCTCAATCTGAAATGGAGTGAGCTATCGCAACTCGATGCAGGGTCTTGGCATAGCGCTGCCTATGCTGGCGAGCCACTCCCCACGCTGAAAAGCATCGCTCAGTTTGTGCAGACCAACGGCTGTCTCATCAATCTTGAGATCAAGCCCGTGCCGGGCGCTGAGGCACACACCGGTGCGGAGGTTGCGCGTCAGGCCCGAGAGTTGTGGAAGAACGCGGCTGTGCCGCCACTGCTCTCAAGCTTCAGCGTGGATGCGCTCGCAGCTGCTCGCGACGCGGTGCCCGAGTTGCCCCGCGCCCTGCTGGCAACGCGTGAGATCGAGCACGACTGGCCACAACACATCCAGCGCCTAGGCTGCATTGCGCTGGACACACACTACAGCGTGATGACACCCGAGCTCATCGCAGCTTGCCATGCACTGAAGCTTCGTACGCTGGTCTATACCGTCAACGACGACGCCACCGCACGCCAGCTGCTCGCAGCCGGGGTGGACGGTGTGATCACCGATGAGGTGCATGTCATACCCTCAGATCAATCATCAGTCACTTGTAATTCCTAGCTATTACTCAGCATTGTATATAGCCTTTACTGGTTTTTGGGCGTGCGGACAAGGTTATGTACTGTATTGAGTACAATAAACCATGCGTTGGCTGCTCACCTTTATTCTGGCAAGCATTGTGCTGTCGGCCTTATGGCCCGCGCTTGAGCGCTGGCTCAAACGCGTGGGCATAGGGCGAATGCCCGGCGACTTCAGCTTTCGCGTGTTCGGGCGCAACTGGTTCTTCCCGCTCGGCTCTGCACTGCTATTCAGTCTGATCTTCTGGCTGATAGCGCGGGTAATGTGAGCTGATACGCCACTGCCGCTGGCATTTGTGGCACTGCACGTCCACGCAAAGGCTGCCCCGCTCGTGCACGGGCTTGAAGCGCGCATAGGTTGCGCACTGCGGGCACACTGCCTGATTGGCAATCTCTTCGGTACCGAACAGGGTAGTGATGTAGCGGCGCACGCAAAAGCCGCAAACGACGATACCCGCCGCTGTCACTGCCGCGCCCATTGCGCGGGGCGCATAGCCCATTTGCGTTTCAAAGAAAAGCTCCAGCCCGCTAGCCACCGCAATGCCGGCCAGGATGGCCGTGACCAAATGCAAGTGGCTTTGGATGAGTTGCCACTCATACCATTTGCTGAAACCGCGGCGTTCGAGTTGACGATATAGACTC
>CAYSMM010000002.1:0-26234 GCA_964432095.1 uncultured Burkholderiaceae bacterium
AGCAGATCGCTCACCTCGCCATCGCCCATGTCGTGCGTGCCCTCGCTTGCGCCCGTACCGCGAAAATTGAAGCGCACGGACGCCAGGCCCAACTGTACGAATGCCCGAGCCAGCGTCTGCACCACCTTGTTGTCCATCGTGCCGCCGAATAACGGGTGCGGATGCGCCACCACCGCCAGGCCCAGCGGCGCGCCTTGCGGCAAGTCGAGTGCGCATTCGATGCGGCCCGCGGGCCCGGCAATCGAGAGCCGCTGTGTTTGAGCGTTCATGGGCTTGGACGGTGAAATACGAATTGGTAAAAAGTCAGAAAACCATGTACTTCATGCTGTATAATCATGTTACTGGTTTTTAGTAGAGCAGAAATGGTATTATACATAGTACAGTATCAATGTACTATCGTGCCTTGCTTATGCCTCGGGCTCATCGGGCAGACGCAGCCTTGCAACCGGTACGCCATTCTTCAGGTGACTTTCGACGATTTCATCGAGGTCGTGTTGGTCGACATACGTGTACCAGACGTTGTCGGGGTACACCACCGCACAGGGGCCTAGTTCGCACCGTTCCAGGCAGCCCGAGGTGTTGACGCGTACCATGCCCGGGCCCTTCAATCCCATGGCCTTGATCTTGTCCTTCACATAATTCACGGCCTGCTCAGCCCCCTGTGCTGCACAACATGGCCGCGGCGCATCGGCAGGCCGCTGGTTCTGGCAAAAGAAAATGTGATGGCGGTAGTAAGACGGCATGAGCGACCCGGGTTGAGGAGTGAGTGAAAAGCGCGGAGCGCGTGCAAGTGCACAAGGCGTAATTTTAGTTTTTCGCTGAAACCGCCCTGCGAAACAGGTAAAGCAACGCCGCAAACGGCCATAGCATCGACAGCCAGTGCGCCAACCCATGCAGGCGTATCCAGCGCCCTTGCTGCCATTGCCGCAAGTTGAGGTCGTAGTAGGGATCTTCAGGCAGTTGATTCATCATCGCCAGCAGCAGCACCGCTACTGCCAGGCCCGCCACGGCGCCCATGCGCGGCGGTGCAAACGACAAACCCAGCGCCACAAGCGTACCCGCTGCGAGCGGCGCGATGTTATCGGCGCTGACCCACTCCAGCGCATGCAGCGGGCCGTAGCTCATGGCTTGCGACAATGTTGTGGCTGCTGCGCCAGCTGCCAGCACTGCGAGTGTGAGCCACACGCGCGGCGCACGCGGCTGCGCGATGCTGGCGACAAGCAAGCCCAGAAGCATGCACGCCAGCGCCGGCAGCGCCTGTTGTTGCGGCTCCGACAAACCCGCAGGAGACCAGCCTGCCAGCCATTGCGCCAAGCTCGTGTCATTCTGCGTGTGCTGCGACAGCCAATCGGTGAACGATGCCACCACGTTGCCCGTGCCAAACAGCACTGGCTGTGGATACAGCAAGGCCGCTGGCCATAAGCCCAGTAGAAGAAGCCCATAGCTGGCGTCGCTGGAAAACCAGTCGTGCCGCGCGATGTACAGCGCGTTGGTAGCACGCAGCCGCGGAATCACCAGCGCCGCAAGCGCCGCACCCACCAGCGCCCCGGCGGTATTGAGGCCCCAATCCACATTCGACGGTATGCGCTGCGGCATGAAGCTCTGCGCGGCCTCCATCACGAACGACACCGCAAGCGCCAGCATTGTCGCGGCCAAAACCACTGCCACGCCGCGCAAGCGAGGCAATATCGCAGCGACCAAAAAAAACCCCAGCGGTACATAGCCCAGCACATTGAGCCAGATGTCTTGCCGTGTGATGTAGCGCGGCCAAGGCGCAGTGACGAAGGCCCAGGGCGCGATGCCACGGTATGCCCAGCCCGCAAACGGATACAAGCTGGCATACACCACGACAGCCGCGTACACCGCGAGCGCATAACGCGTCAACGGGGAGGGCTGAAGCGAGTGCATCATCAGAAGGGCTTGACCACCACCAGGATGACCGTTGCCGCAAACATGAGCACCGAAAGCTCATTGAATACACGAAACCATTTGTGGCTGCGGGTGTTTGCGCCCTGCTCGAACTGCCGCAGCACGCGCTTGCAATAGTGCTGATAGCCGACCGCCAGCACCACCAGCGCCAGCTTGGCATGCATCCAGCCCGCGCCTTTGCCAATGCCGTAGTAAAGCCACAGCGCCAGGCCCAGCGCGAGTGCGACGATCATGAGCAGAGTGCCAAAGCGGTATAGCTTGCGGCCCATCAGCAGCAGCCGGTCTCGCTCGGCCTCACTGCTAGCCGGTACCATGGCCAGGTTGACAAAGATGCGCGGCAGGTAAAACAGCGCTGCAAACCAGCTGGCCACAAAAATGATGTGAAAGGCTTTGACCCAGAGCATGCAGAGGATTGTATGCAGTCGGTCTCCCTGTCTCACTCAGGCACGCGGCGAGATCACATTAGCTATAGACCTCACGCCGGTTGCCGAGTTGCACCACCAGCACGCGGATCGTGCCGTCTTGAATATCGCAAATCACCCGGCAGTCGCCCACATGGTAGCGCCACAGGCCGCCGAGTGTTCCGGTCAGTGCCTTGCCCTTGCTGCGAGGGTCGTCCAGCACTGCAATGCGTTGATCCATGTAGTCGAGAATCCGTCGCGCAGTGGGTTTGTCCATCTTACGCAACTGCGTGCGCGCGGTGTGGGTGTACTCAATCGTCCAGGCCAAGATCGCGCCTTACGTCCGCAGCCGAATGCACTTTCTCCTGCCCCTTGCGCACCCGCTCCAGCACCTCGGCCGCGAGGTAGTAGTCCTCCAGATCGTCAATGTGCTGTTCGATGATCTCTCGCAGGTAATACGCCTTTGTACGGCCAGTCTGACTGGCAAGAAAGTCGAGCCGTTGCTCAATGTCCGGCGCAAGCCGAATGGACGTTGCCATGATTGCGTCACCCCAGTTGAATGCGTGTATTCACTGTAGTTAGTGTATCACTTGGCCTCTATGGTGCACTTGTTCTTGCACCAGTGGCAGGTGAGTTACACAGTTTGCACGGCACCCGAGGCCAAGTGACGATTGCGCAGAAAAAAGCCCCGGCGGCCTTGCAGCAACCGGGGCGAAAAGCCTTAAAAACGCTAAGGCTCCCGCTCAGGGAGGAAAAGCGGGGATTCCAGGCTTTCGCCCGGAATCGTTGCCAAGTGTAATGGCAAGTATGCTGGCGGCAAAGCACGAAGGCGACAATTAGAGGCTTGGCCCCAGCGGATGTCGCACAATACGCGCAATAGGCAACACACACCATGACATATCCCCTTCACCGCCCGCGCCGTTTGCGTCGCGACGACTTCACCCGCCGCTTGGTGCAAGAGCACTGGCTGCGCGCCGACGACTTGATCTACCCGGTGTTTGTACTGGACGGCGCCAACCGGCGGCAGGCGGTGGCCAGCATGCCGGGCGTCGAGCGCTTGAGCGTGGATTTGCTATTTGCCAAGGCCGAGGAATGCATGCGCTTAGGTGTGCCGGTGATGGCGCTGTTCCCGGTCATCGACGTGGCGCTCAAGACACCGGACGGTATCGAGGCACTGAACGAAAAAGGCCTGGTGCCGCGCGCTGTGCGTGAGTTGAAAAAACGCTTTCCGGAGCTGGGTTTACTGACCGATGTGGCGCTGGATCCTTTCACCACGCACGGGCAAGACGGCTTGATCGATGACAGTGGCTACATTCTCAACGACGAAACCGTGGCTGTGCTCGTGCAGCAGGCATTGGTGCAGGCCGCAGCGGGCGTAGACATCGTTGCGCCGTCGGACATGATGGACGGCCGCATCGGCGCGATTCGCGAGTCGCTTGAGGAAGCGGGCCACATCCACACGCGCATCATGGCCTACAGCGCCAAATACGCCAGCGCGTTTTACGGCCCCTTCCGCGATGCGGTGGGCTCCGCCGGCAACCTGGGCAAGAGCAACAAGAAGGTCTATCAAATGAACCCGGCCAATACTGACGAGGCGCTGCGTGAAGTGCAGCTCGACATCGAGGAAGGCGCCGACATGGTCATGGTCAAACCCGGCATGCCCTACCTCGACGTGTTGCGCCGCGTAAAAGACGCTTTCAAGATGCCCACGTTTGCCTATCAGGTGAGCGGCGAATACGCGATGGTGAAGGCTGCTGCGCAAAACGGCTGGCTCGACCACGACGCCGTGATGATGGAAAGCCTGCTCGCGTTCAAGCGCGCAGGCGCCGACGGCGTGCTCACCTACTTTGCGCTCGATGCCGCTGCCTTACTGGTAGCGCAAAAATCATAGTGCGATCATAGTGCGCGAGCCCGACCCATGCGCGTGTTTCACATCAACAGCCGTGTGAGCGAAGCCGGCGAGTTGCCGCAGCAATTGCCTGAGCAGGGCTTTGTGTGGGCGTCGTTCAGCCGACGCGAGTTTGAAATCAGCGCTCCCGACTTGCAAGCTGCGCTGGTGCGTTTTGGTCTGCAGCCGCTGATGGACTTGCATCTGACCGATATGCTCAACAATCAGTTGCCCTCGCACTATGACTACACCACGCAGTACGACATCCTGGTGTTTCGGCGCCTGGCGGCGGGTCAGTCCGAGCGTGACCCGAACAAGCCCGGCGCCTTGCTCACGCAGCGCCTGAGCAGCAGCGGTCCGCCCGTGCTGCGCCGTATCGACACCAGCCCCGTGGCCTTTGCCTTGTTCGACCGGTTTTTGATTACCGTGCACCCAGCCGACTGTAGCGTGCGTGAGAACTTTGCTGCACGCCTGTTGAATGTGGGCAACTCGGCGATTCAAGAAGTAACGACACTGGACTCGCGCGGTGTGAGCCGCCTGCCCTCCAGCGCTGCCGACTTGATGATGCGCCTGGTCAACACCATGGTCGACGGTTACCTGGAGCTGCGCCGCGAGTTGACCAAACAGCTCGACCATTGGCAAGCCGAGCTGCTCGATCCATCCACGCGCTTTACCAACTGGAAGTCGCTGCTCGACGCGCGCAGTGCGCTGCATTCGCTAGACGATATTTGCGAAGATCAACGCGGCGCCGTGCAGGAGTGGATCGACACGCTCGAAGAGTGGCCCGAACCCGAGACGCCCACTGCGCGGCGCGAGCGAGACGCGCTCAAAGTGCGCTCGCGCGACGTGCTCGAGCACATCGAGCGCGTGGTGCATCACGTGCGCCGGCTCGAAGCGACGGCGGAGTCTGCGGTGCAAATGCATTTTTCGGCCGTGGCCAATCGCACCAACGCCACCATGCGCACGCTCACTGCGCTCACCGCCATCTTTTTGCCACTCAACCTCATCACCGGCATCTTCGGCATGAACTTTGAGCGCATGCCGTTTTTAAAGGAGAGCTGGGGCTTTGCGTTTGCCATGTCGTGCATGCTGCTCGTGGCCTTGCTGATTGTTCTGGTGTTCATGCAAAAGCGCTACCTGCGCTCGCGCGGCTGAGCGCATGCCCGCTCCAATTACATCAGCTTCTCATATACTCCATATTCTATAAAGCCTTTACTGGTAATATTTATTGACTGAGAATCTGTATACTTATTGAAGTAATCCAGTAATCGAATATCAAGCGAGCTTTGATCCGCACGCTTACAGCACCGTGCCTCGCCAGGCATTGATCTGCATTGTTCGGTATCCAGGTGCGCCAACCTGCGATCACCCGGTAGCTTTGATGCAACGGGCTGATCACGGCGACTTGCTGGGCGCACGGCCGCAGCGAGGGCGGTGGCTATAAGCCGCTCGTGAGAGCGAGCGGGCTTGACCGCCGCGTTGCAGGGCTTTTGATTTTGCCGGCAAAGTACTGTATATTTAAACAGTATGCTGCGCTACCTGGTACTGGATTTCAACTCGTACTTTGCCTCGGTTGAGCAACAATTGCGGCCGCAGTTGCGCGGCCGCCCGGTGGGCGTGGTGCCAATGCTGGCCGACAGCACCTGCCTGATTGCGGCGAGCTACGAATGCAAGCGGCTCGGTGTCAAAACCCTCACGCGCGTACGCGACGCCAAGCGCATCATTCCCGACATCGTGCTCGTCCAGGCGCGGCATGCGGAGTACGTGCAGTTTCACGAGCGCGCGGTGAAAGTGGTCGATTCGATACTGCCGATCGAGAAGGTGATGTCGATTGACGAGATGGCGTGCGAGTTGCCCAAGCGCTTCAGCGCACCCGACGTGGCGCGTGTCAAGGCACAGGAAATCAAGAACGCAATCATGCGCGAGCTGGGCGAGTGTCTGAAGACGAGCGTGGGCATTGCGCCCAACATTTTCCTGGCCAAGCAGGCCAGCAATATGCAAAAGCCTGACGGTCTGACAGTCGTCACGCTCGACGACTTGCCGCACAAACTCTATGCGCTCAAACTGGGCGATCTCACCGGCATTGGCCCGCGCATGTTGAGGCGCCTCAACGCGCAAGGCATTCACACCATAGAGCAATTGTGGGCGCTGAACAAAGATCAACTGCACAGTCTTTGGGGCGGAGTGGGTGGCAGCGACTTTTACGATCAGCTGCGCGGCGAAACAGCCACCCGGCGTCAAGAAGGCGGCAAGAGCATCAGCCAAAGCCATGTGTTGCCGCCCGACATGCGCACCCTCAAAGACGCCTATGCTGTGCTCGACCGGTTGACGCAAAAGGCGGCCATGCGATTACGCAAGGCGTCGCTGGTGGCGTGTCATATGCACATCGTGGTGAAGGCGGCGCATCACTTTCGAGACGCGGGTAGCAAAATGAGTTGGGAGGCTGGCGCGGGTCTGGCCGAGACGCAAGACACGCAAGCCTTTGTGCGTTGCCTCAAAGAGCTATGGAAGCAGATCGAGCAACAGGCACGCAGCGCGCATGACGAGCGTGCGGTGCCCTATCAAGTGGCCATGGTGTTCAGCGGATTGATGCCGCTATCGCAATACACGCCTGATTTATTCGCGCAGGCCGAGGTGCAGCAAAAGCGTGCCCGCCCGCAAGAAAAACTCAACAAAGCCGTCGATGCCTTGAACGTGCGCTATGGCAAGAACACCTTGTACTTCGGCGCGGCGCATGAGGCCAAAGCACATGCGGGCATGGCAATCGCGTTCAATCACATTCCCGATCTTGAGACGGAGCGGTGAGTCAGCATCAATCCTCAGCATGGCTTTTGGGATAACAACCGCAAGGTCATCAGTATCTGGCACAGGTTGACAGCGCAGCGGCGACATAACGCCGCAGAGATCACAACCCGGCACATACACGCGTCGCGTATATGCAATCCACGCTGCGCATAGTTTCAAGACCCTGTCACACCCGCTTTCTAATATTTCATCACTCAGTTTCATTTCTCCTGAAATCTGAGGTTTCCATTTACGGGCGGCCTTAAGGCCGCTCTTTTCTTTTGTGCTGTGCATCTGCACGCCAGTCATTGCGTACGACGCAATAGTTCTACTGCAGTGGCGCAGACCTTCAATACGCAAGTTGTTGCAACTCTTAACGTCTCGGCTGGTTCGTTAAAGCACGATGACAGGAGAGATGCATGAGTCGATTGAAGGGGCGTCAACCACGCAGGTTGACCATGTCGCCAGTGATGAAAGGTTTGATTCTGGCGTTCGGCAGCAGTAGCTTGCTGGCCGTTACTTACGCACAGCAGAGCACACAAGCTGCACCGGCAGAGCAGCAGGCACAGAAGCAAGAGCGTATCGAGGTCACAGGCTCCAGCATCCGACGTACCGATGCGGAGACCGCATCGCCGGTGCAGGTGATTACGCGTGAAGAGATTTCGCGCTCCGGCAAGCAAACGATTGCCGAAGTCATTCAAACGGTTTCGGCAAACAATCAGGGCTCGATTCCCGGCGCATTTACGGCGGGCTTTGCCTCAGGCTCTGCGGCCGTGTCGCTGCGCGGGCTAGGAGTCAATGCCACATTGGTGTTGGTCAATGGCCGGCGCATGGCGCCTTATGGTTTGGCCGACGACGGGCAGCGCACCTTCGTCGACTTGAACGCTATTCCGCTGGAGGCTATTGAGCGTGTCGAGGTGTTGAAAGACGGCGCATCAGCGATCTATGGCTCAGACGCAATTGCCGGGGTAGTCAACATCATCTTGCGCAAAGACTACCAGGGTGTGACGGCTGCTGCGACGCTAGGCACCTCGCAAGAAGGCGATGGCAACCTGGTGCGCGCGTCAGTGTCGGCCGGGTTCGGCAACCTGGCGCAGGAAAAGTACAACTTCAGCTTCACCATGGAAGCGGCCAAGGAAGAGCGCATCGTGCACAGCGACCGCGATGGCTACCTGGGTACCAACGACTTGCGCGCGTTTGGCTGGTACGACAATCGCCGCGGCGCTTTCGGTGCGGGGTTTGGTGCGTTCCCAGACGGCACGCCGGCTTTCAATGCTGCAACACCTTACGGCACCGTGCGCAGTGGCACCCCCAATGTCACCACTGGCCCAGGCGTGGGCTCGCCGTTTTATGACCGCGTCAACCTGAGTGCATGCCCCGAGATCAACCCGCTCACCAACGTGTGTCTGTTCGACCCGATCAACTACGAAGAAATTCAACCGGAGACAGAGCGCTTCAACATCACCGGCCGAGGCAGCTTTCAGTTGACGCCGGATTGGCTGGCTTATACCGAACTGGGCTTCTTCACCACCAAGGTGTCGAGCCAGACCTTCCCATCGGGTGTGCGCAACGTGGGCGGTGTGTTCGACCCGCGTAACCCTTCTGCACCTGTGCCGCAAATCACTGTGCTGCCCGCAGGGCACCCCGACAACCCGCTGGGCATCAATCGCGGGCTGTTCTATCAAACGGCAGACGTGGGCCCTCGCCGCAACGAGACGGATACGGAAGTGCAGCGCTGGGTGGCAGGGCTGCAGGGCTCGTTGCAAGAGTGGAATCTCGATGCCGGCATTGGCTATCTGGAGAGCAAGACAAAGACGACCCGCAAAGGCTTCATTCGCTTCAGCGCGCTGCAAGCAGCACTGGACAACGGCACTTATCGCATCAACAACCCTGGTTTGGTATCGCGCGAGGTGTACGACGTGATTTCGCCCGCGCTCGTCAACACCAGCAAAAGCAGCATTACCTTCATTGATGCCAAAGCCTCGCGTGACCTCATACAGCTGCCGGGCGGTGCGTTGGCGCTGGCGCTTGGCACCGAGTACCGCGAAGAGAAAGCTGACACACCGCCAACGCCCTTTACCGAGGTGGCCGACATCATCGGCCTGGGGTTCTCGGCTTTCAAAGCCAAGCGCGACGTGACGGCGGTGTTTGCGGAGTTGAGTGCACCAGTGCACAAGACACTGGAGCTCAACGCTGCGGTGCGCGTAGATAACTACTCCGACGTCGGCACTGCTACCACACCGAAGCTGGGGGTGAAGTTCAGCCCGGTCAGACAACTCTCGATTCGTGGCACCTATGCCGAGGCCTTCCGCGCGCCGGGGCCTGCAGAGGCCGGCGAAAGTGCATCAGCCGGCTTCACCAACATCCTCAACATCAGCGTAGGCAACCCGAACATCAAGCCCGAGAAGGCCAAGAGCACGACCCTGGGTATCATTTTCGAACCCATGCCCGGCACCAGCGCGACGCTGGATGTTTATCAAATCAAGCGTCGCAATGAGATTTTGGGGGCTGATCAGGCATTGGTGCTGGTGCCCAACACCGGCGGGCTGGCCAACGGCAGCTTGCCAGGTGCGGTACCCGGCTCGTTCGGCTTCTATGACGAAAACGGCGACCTCACCGCAATCTTGAGCCCATATACCAATGCCACGTTCACCAAAACCAAGGGTATCGACCTCGATCTGCGCCAGCGTTTCAACCTGGGGGACTATGGACGCCTGACCGCCGGGCTGACGCTGACGCACATCCAAAGCTTCAAGCGCTCGCTCACCGACGGCCGCGTGCTGGAGTATGCGGGCACGCATGGCCCGTTTGTGTTGAGCGCTGCAGGCGGCACACCCAAGAACAAGGCGGTGCTGTCGTTTGCTTATGACCGTGGGCCCTGGGCCGGCACGGTCAACTTCAACTACGTGAGCGGCATGAAAGCGATCGATCACGAAGGTGAGACGCTCGTGGACAATGAAGACGGCACGTACTCCACCACCACCGCAGAGGGTGCGTTCTTCAACGTCGATCCCAATGGCTTAGCCTGCGGTGTGTTTCACCCCGACGGCCGGCCGCTCAACGGCGATTGCCGCATTCCGTCGTTTACCACCGCCGACGTATCCGTCAAGTACAGCGGCATCAAAAACCTGGAGCTGAGCTTTTCAGTGCTCAACCTGTTTGATCGCAAGGCACCGTTCGACCCCTACACCTATGGCGGTGTGAACTACAACCCAGTATTCCATCAAGCCGGTGCGGTCGGTCGTTTCTTCAACATTGGAGCACGCTACAAGTTTTACTGACGTCACTCATCACTACCGCAACGCGAGACTTGGCCCGCAGGAGCAAGATGCCTGCTGGCTCTTTTCATTGCGGTGATTCACAGGTAAGCATGCAAATACCGGTCAACATCAATACTTTTATACATCGGTATCTGTACAGTTTCTACTGTTTATTAATTATCTAGTAATCGGCATATAGATAGGAAAGTATACAGTATGCTGAGTGCGTCACCACTTGGCTGATGCAGCGCTTGTTCAGCGCTGCAAACCAAACAGGCGCTCCCCGTTGAGGTAGGCGATGCGCGCGGCCACATCGGGCGGCAGCTCACCCAGCCAGCGGCGGTACTCGGCCATCAAGTCGTCGTAGTGCTGCCAGCGCTGGTTCACCCAGGTATCGCTGCCGATCAAAAAACGATCCGCAAACTCAGTGAACAACTCGCGCCATGGTGCTGATAGTTTGCCGTCTTGTGTAAGGCCGGGCCGGTACGACAGCTCGCCCATCAGACCGGGGTGTTTGTTCAGCAGCTCGCGCACCCGCGCAACAGGTACTCCGCCAATCCCGGTGTGCGCCCAGATCACTTTGGCCTTGGGGGCGTGCGCGTACAGCAGCTCAATCGCGACGTCGTCCACATGCGCCAGCACCACCAGACCGCGCTGCTCGGCCAGCTGCATCAATTTCTTCGCCACCGGGCCGTTGGCATTGGCGCTGTCGTAGAGGTGAAACTCGCCAATGCCGCGATACGCGCCGCTGGGTGTGCCGGTCTTCAACTCGTCGAGCACCCTCTGGTAAATCGTCTCGTCGCGAAACCAGTTGCTGTAATCCGCACGGTTACGGTACAGCCGCACGAAGGGCACCACCGTCACGCTGGCAGCGCGCGTCTCGGCCGTCGCGCTGGCCAAAATCTTGGTACCGTCGTTGGGGCGGCTGTTGGCAACGATGGCGCGCACCTCGTTGCGCTGGAACTTGGCCAGCACATCGGGCAGAGGGTGTGCGGTGAGTGCGTCGTCGTTGTAGTGCAGGTGCGCGTCGAACAACGGGCCGCGATACGAACCCGCATCGCCCGCTGAGCCTTGGGCCACGATCAAGCCTGATGCGCAGGCTATGACGACAGCCATGATGCCGGCACGCAGAGCTGGGTCAATCAGGATTAGGCGCATCTGAAGATTGTGCGCCGAGTGATTCATCTACGCTATGGTAGAGAGATACAGCATTATGTATATATGCTTTACCGGTTTATGGCAAAGCAGAGAGGTGCATATAGACACAACAGTATATTGATGCTGATTGTGCAGTCACTTATTCAGCATTCCCTCAAAGCCTATGAGTTCGCCAGTGGCGCTGCCTTCACCCGCTGCTTTGCGTGCCTTGCCTTTGGCCTTGGGGGATGCCGCAGGTACGCTTGCGCCGTCCAGCACACGCGCCAAAAAATACCCGGTGTGGCTGGTGGCGTGTGCAGCCACTTCTTCAGGTGTGCCGGCCACCACAACTTGCCCGCCGCCGGCGCCGCCCTCGGGCCCCATGTCGATGATCCAGTCTGCGGTTTTAATGACGTCGAGGTTGTGCTCGATCACCACGATGGTGTTGCCGTGGTCGCGCAGCGTGTGCAGCACCTTGAGCAACAGCTCGATGTCGGCAAAGTGCAGCCCGGTGGTGGGTTCGTCGAGGATGTAGAGCGTGCGGCCGGTGTCGCGCTTGGACAGCTCCAGCGCCAGCTTCACGCGTTGCGCCTCGCCGCCCGACAAGGTAGTGGCGCTTTGCCCGAGCTTCACATAGCCCAGGCCTACATCCATCAGCGTTTGCAGCTTCTTGTTGATGGCGGGCACGCTCTCAAAAAACGCGAGCGCAGCCTCCACCGTCATGTCCAGCACTTCGCTGATGTTTTTGCCCTTGTACAAAATCTCCAGCGTTTCGCGGTTGTAGCGCTTGCCGTGGCACACATCGCAGGGCACGTACATGTCAGCCAGAAAATGCATCTCCACTTTGATGACGCCGTCGCCCTGGCAATGCTCGCAGCGCCCGCCCGACACGTTGAACGAAAAACGCCCCGCGCTGTAGCCTCGCTCGCGCGCTGCGGGCACTTGCGCGAACAAGTCACGTATCGGCGTGAACAGCCCGGTGTAGGTAGCCGGGTTGCTGCGCGGCGTGCGGCCAATCGGCGATTGATCGACGTTGATCACCTTGTCGAACTGATCCATCCCGTCGATATGCTCATGCTTGGCGGGCTCGGCATGGCTGCCGTAAATCTGCTTGGCCGCGGCGTTGTACAGCGTATCGTTCATCAGCGTGCTCTTGCCCGAGCCGCTGACGCCCGTGACGCAGGTGAACAGTCCCACGGGAATGCGCGCCGTCACATCGCGCAGGTTATTGCCGCTGGCCTTGTCGATGCTCAACCACTTGCCGCTGTGGGCGGTGCGCAGCTTGGGCAGGCCGATGCGGCGCTTGTGGGCCAGGTATTGCCCGGTGAGCGATGAATCCGTGGCGGCCACCTCGCTCGGCGTGCCTTGCGCCAGCACCCAGCCGCCGTGCACGCCCGCACCGGGGCCGAGGTCGATCACATGATCTGCCGCGCGAATGGCGTCTTCGTCATGCTCCACCACCAGCACGCTGTTGCCCAGATCGCGCAGGTGTTTGAGTGTGCCGATCAACCTGTCGTTGTCGCGCTGATGCAGACCGATGGACGGCTCGTCGAGCACATACATCACGCCTGTCAGGCCGCTGCCGATTTGCGACGCCAAACGGATACGCTGCGACTCGCCGCCGCTCAAGGTGTCGGCACTACGGTCGAGCGACAAATAATCCAGCCCCACGTTGTTGAGAAAGGTCAGGCGTGAGGTGATCTCACGCACGATCTTCTCGCCGATCTCGGCCTTCGCGCCGCTGAGCTTGAGCTCGCTGAACCAACGATGCGTTTCACGCAGCGGCCAATGGCTCAACTCGTAAATCGGCCTGGACTGTGCACCTTCACCCAGCCGCACATGCCGCGCCTCGCGCTTTAAGCGCGTGCCCTGGCAGTCTGGGCATGGCGAGACTGCCCAGTAGCGCGCCAGCTCCTCACGCACCGCCAGGCTGTCGGTTTCGCGCCAACGCCGCTCGATGTTGGGAATGACGCCTTCAAACGCATGCTTGCGGATGACGGACTTGCTCTTCTCGGTGAGGTAGCTGAAGGCAATCTGCTCGTCGCCGCTGCCGTGCAGCACCGTGCGCTGCACCTTGGTTGGCAGGCTTTCAAACGGCTGCTCCACGTCAAAGCCGTAGTGCTGCGCCAGCGAGTTGATGAGCGAGAAGTAATACAGATTACGCCGGTCCCAGCCGCGAATGGCGCCACTGGCCAGCGACAGCTCGGGGTGTGCCACCACGCGCGCTACATCGATCACATCCACATGGCCCAGCCCGTCGCAGGTGGGGCAGGCGCCTGCCGGGTTGTTGAACGAGAACAATCGCGGCTCGAGCTCGGCCAGGCTCCAGCCGCACACCGGGCAGGCAAACTTGTTGCTGAATACCTGCTCGGACTGCGTGTCCACGTCCACCGTCAGCGCCTTGCCGTCGGCCAGGCGCAGCGAGGCCTCGAAACTCTCGGCCAGCCGCTGCTTGATGCCAGCCGACACCTTCACACGGTCGATCACCACGTCGATGTCATGCTTGTCGTTCTTGCGCAGCACCGGCAGCTCGGCGGTCTCGACCACCTTGCCGTTGACACGAAAGCGCACATAGCCCTGCGCCTGCATCTGCTCAAACAAATCCTGGTGCTCGCCTTTACGGCTGCGCACCACGGGCGCCAGAATCATCAGCTTGGTGTCTGCGGGCAGCGCCAGCACGGCGTCGACCATCTGGCTCACGCTTTGCGCGCGCAGCGCCTCATGCGGGTGGTCAGGGCAGTAGGGCGTGCCCACGCGCGCGTAAAGCAGGCGCAGGTAATCGTGAATCTCGGTGACCGTGCCCACCGTCGAGCGCGGGTTGTGCGAGGTGGCCTTTTGCTCGATGCTGATGGCTGGCGACAAGCCCTCGATCACGTCCACGTCGGGCTTTTCCATCAACTGCAAAAACTGCCGCGCATAGGCCGACAGCGACTCCACATAACGCCGCTGGCCCTCGGCATACAGCGTGTCAAACGCCAGCGACGACTTTCCGCTGCCGCTCAAGCCGGTGATCACCACAAGCTGGTTGCGCGGAATGTCCAGCGATATGTTTTTGAGGTTGTGCGTGCGTGCGCCGCGAACCTTGATGAAATCCATGCGTCGTAGTCGGTATGGTTTTGCCGGGCCGGGTAAATGGCATCCCTTGCACGCGGCGGGCAGCGAGGGCCTAGGCACGCGCGGCGCAGGTAAACTCTCAAGTTTACTCTTGCCGCATTGCCGCCTCCATGCTGCTGCTGCGGGCAAACTCCCCTCGCCATGAACACACCTGCCAACCCGCCTTTATCAGACACGCACCGCATGACGCCGCTGGAGCTGCGGGCGGCGGGCTGGCTGTCGTCGATTTTTGCGCTGCGCATGCTGGGCTTGTTCCTCATCCTGCCGGTGTTTGCGATCCATGCGAAAAACCTGCCCGGGGGTGATGATTTGTTCTGGGTCGGCGTGGCCATGGGCATTTACGGCCTCACGCAGGGCGTGCTGCAAATTCCGTTTGGCTTGGCCAGTGACCGTTTTGGCCGCAAGCGCGTCATCATCATCGGCCTGCTGATTTTTGCTGCCGGCTCGGTGATAGCCGCGCTGGCGCAAACCGTGTGGATGGTGATTCTGGGCCGCGCGGTGCAGGGCGCGGGCGCAATTTCGGCAGCGGTCAGCGCGATGATTGCCGACAGCACGCGCGACACGGTGCGCACCAAAGCCATGGCCATGCTGGGCAGCATGATCGGCCTGACGTTTGCGCTGTCGCTCATCTTGTCGCCGATGCTGGTCAGTGCCCTTGGCGTGGCCGGCCTGTTCTGGCTGACGGCAGCGCTATGTGTGGCAGGCATAGCCGTCATGCTGTGGGCCGTGCCCGACGCACCCCAAGCCACCGAGATGGTGGACGCGCGCATCACCTGGCAGCACGTCGTGTTGATGCCCGACCTGCTGCGCTTGAATGTGGGCATGTTTACGCTGCATGTGGTGCAAATGGCGCTGTTCGTGGCCGTGCCCGTGGCGCTCTTCAAGCATGCCAACCTGCCGCTGGCTGCGCACTGGCAGGTGTACCTTCCGGTGGTGCTGTTGAGTTTTGTGGCCATGATGCCGCCGCTCATCTGGGCCGAGAAGCGCGGCCAACTGCGCGTGGTGTTTCTCTCATCCATAGCGCTGCTGCTGCTCACCTTGCTGCTACTGGCGCAAACCTATCGCACTGCCTGGCTGCTCATCGCTGGCTTGTGGCTGTTTTTCGTGGCGTTCAACATACTCGAGGCGTTGATCCCGTCGCTGGTGTCGCGCCACGCCCCGGCGGGCCGACGTGGCTTGGCCCTGGGCGTGTACAACACCACCCAGGCGCTGGGCTTGTTTGTCGGCGGCGCTGTCGGCGGCAAGCTCGCGCAGTCGATGGGCTACGGCCACATGTTTATGGCCTGCGCCGGGCTTACGGCGCTGTGGCTTATCATTGCCTGGCGCATGCAGCCGCCGCCCGCAAGGCAAGTGGCGGTAAGCGCGCAACCCGCATAGTTTTCAGGCATTACTTTGCACCCAAATCATTATCAAACGAGTTGCAGCGGTCGGCAGACGCTGTGGTACTAAGCCAAGGAGCATCACATGGCATCGGTCAACAAAGTCATCATCATGGGCAACTGCGGGCGCGACCCCGAAGTGCGCTACACCCCAAGCGGCGCGGCCATTTGCAACGTGAGTGTGGCCACGTCGAGCAAGCGCAAAGATAAAAACACCGGCGAGACGATCGAAGACACGCAGTGGCACCGCGTCACGTTTTACGACCGGCTGGCCGAGATTGCGGGCGAGTACCTCAAGAAGGGCCGCCCGGTGTATGTGGAAGGCCGCCTGAAGTACGGCAAATACACTGACAAAGACGGCATCGAACGCAACACAGTCGATATCGTCGCCACCGAGATGCAACTGCTCGGCGGCCGTGAGGGTGGCAGCGCGCCGTCAGACGATGCTGGCTACTCACGCGCACCCGCGCCTGCCGTAGCGGCCAAGAAGCCTGCAGCGGCGGCCAGCAAACCCGCGACGGGGTTTGATGATATGGACGACGATATTCCGTTCTAAAGAATCCATAAAGATTGATACTCATTGGTGTAACATGCCGTTTCTGGTTATTGAGAAACCAGTAAACGGCTTATACACTGTAATGTATAAGTCTAATCGGCATGTCATCATCGTCCTGGCGTCGTGACAGGCGCATGGAGTTCTGGCCAAGGCCAGGTTATCGAGGCCATTAACACCTAAATCGTAGCTGCCCGCCGATGCAGCTTGCCTTGCGCATCCACCGCCAGATACGCCACGCCGAGCGTGTTGAGGTAGTCGAGCGCGGCGCTCTCCTTGAGCATGGCAATGGTGGTGATGGCGCCTGCGATGAGGGCGTGCGATGCCAGCACGCTGACGCTTTGCCATGCGCGTACCGGCCAGCCGGTGTGCGGGTTGAGAATGTGGCAGTAACGTTGGCCGTCCAGCTCAAAGTAGCGCTCGTAGTCGCCGCTGGTGGCCAGTGCGCCCTGCGCCACGGGCAGTGAGGCGATCACCTCGTCTGCCTTACGCGGGTGCGCGATGGCAATCAGCCACGGTGTGCCGTCAGACTTGGGCCCGATCACGCGTACATCGCCGCCGAGGTTGACAAAGCCATGTGCAATGCCGTGCTGCTGCAGTATGGTGGCGGAGCGGTCGGCGGCATATTCTTTGCCGAAGCCGCCAAAGTCGATTTGCATGCCGACCTCGGGCAGTGCAATGCGGCGGTGGTCCGCGTCCCATTGCACCTGTGGCCAACCGATGAGGCGCAGCACCTCATCGATCTGGTTTTGCGCAGGCACACGCCGGGCTTGAAAGTCCCACACACGGCGCAGCACGCCGGAGGTAATGTCGAACAGCCCGCCGCTTTGCGCATGCAGTTGCGCTGCGAGGGTGAGCAGTTGCGCGCATTCCTCAGTCACCTCCACGGCCTGGCCGCTGCCGGCAGAAGCATTGATGCGGCTGACGATGCTGTCCGCACGGTAACGCGAGTAGGTGGACTCGATACGCTGCACTTCGGCCATTGCCAGCTGTGCCGCAGCCTGTGCCGCAGCTTCGCTGACACCGGCAATGCGTAATTCGCAACGCGACGCCATGGCGGTGAACTCAAAGCCCAGGCTGTCGGTTTCAATATGCGCGCTTGTCATGCACGGGAGTGTCGCAGATCGCCTGACAGTGTTGTACAAATCGTCACGCCCGCGGCGTGGCGCTGCTGCACAATCAGTGGATGACGAAATTGATTCGCAGTGTGTGGCTGTCGTTGCGTGAGGGCCTGCTGGTGTGGGCGCCGTTCGTGATGCTGACTTTGCTGCTGCTGGCGCTGGCGTACTGGGTGCTCAAGCCCACGCCACCCAAGCAGGTGATGCTGGCTACGGGCCCTGAGCAGGGCGCGTACGACACCTTCGGCAAGCTGTATGCGCAGGCGCTGGCGCGCTATGGCATCACAGTGCAAACCCAGCGAAGTGCGGGCTCGGTGGCCAACCTCGGCAAGCTGCGTAGCGCCCCCGCCGAGGTGCAGATCGCGTTTGTGCAAGGCGGCAGTGCACCGGCCGAGTTACGGCAGGCCGCGGATGATGATGTACTGGGCAGCAGCAGCGAGCTGGTATCGCTGGGCAGTTTGTTTTATGAGCCGGTGTGGCTGTTCTACCGCGAGGACGCCGTTCGGCGCGCAGCCGGTGCGCGCACGCCCCGGCCGGTGCCTGCGCCTGCGGTGCTCGATTCGCTGGATGGCCTGCGTGGCTGGCGCGTGAATGTGGGCACCGAGGGCAGCGGCATCACGCCGGTGGTGATGCACCTGCTGGACGCCAACAACATCGACGCGAAAGAGCTGACACTGCTGCGGCTGGATCACACGCCGGGTGTCATCGAGCTGCTGGAGGCGCGTGCCGATGCGATGTTTTTTGTGAGCGCGCCCGAAAGCCCGCTCATCCAGATGCTGCTGCAAACACCGGGTATCCGCCTGTTTGACTTTGCGCAGGCCGAGGCGTATTCACGCCGCTTTCCATACTTGAGCCATGTCACGCTGCCGCGCGGCATCGTGGATTTGGGCCGCGACATTCCAAGTCAAGACTATCGCTTGATCGCGCCGACGGCCACGTTGCTGGCACGGCGTGATCTGCACCCGGCGCTGATGCAGTTGTTCATGCAGGCCGCGGGGCAGATTCACGGCAGTGCGGGCTGGTTTCGCAAGGCCGGGGAGTTTCCGAGCGCGCGCAACAACGAGTTTCCGGTGGCCGAGGAGGCGCAGAAGTTTTTGCGCAATGGCCCGCCGCTGCTGCAGCGCTACCTGCCGTTCTGGCTGGCCAATCTCATCGAGCGCATGTGGGTGGTGTTGGCCGCCATCATTGCGGTGATGCTGCCGCTGTCGCGAATCGTGCCGCCGCTGTATGAGTTTCGCATCCGCTCACGCATCTTCCGCTGGTACGGCCAGTTGCGCGCGATCGAGGAAAGCCTGAGCAAACCTGGCGCAGACCGCGAGGCACAGCTCGCGCAGCTCAACGCGATGGAGCAGCGCGTGGAGCGCATTGCCGTGCCGCTGTCGTATGCTGACGAGCTGTATGCGCTGCGTCAGCACATCGACTTGGTGCGTTCGCGTGCGAGGGCCTAGACTACTTAATTCAGAATCAATGATACACAAATGAGTATAATGCCATCACTGGTTTTTATGAGATCAGAAACGGCACTATAGTAATGACAGTATCAATGTTTCAGGAAACGCTGAATAAGCTTGGCGAGCGGGTGCAAGGCAAGGAACGGGGCCCAATAAGAGCCAGAGCTTACTCAAGCGTAAGTGAGGGTTCTTGTTGGGCTGTGACGTAGCATTGCGCCCGCGCAGCCGCTTAGGCAGCGTTTTCCTAGAAGTTGCGAGTGATGCCCAGCTGCAGCACACTAGCCTTCAGCGGCTCGATGCCAGGGCTGCCTTCGCCGCCGATGCGCCAGTCACTTTTCTGCTGGTAAGCCTCGAACTTGCCGTCCACCAGCCAGTCTTTGGTGATCTGATAATTCGCCTTCAGGCCCAGCGTCACCGCACCGAAAGCCGACAGGCGATGATCGACCGAGCGGTAGCGGTCAGGCGTAAACGTAAACAATGCCAGCGGCACTTGTGACACCGGGCTAGTGGGGTCGGGGTCGTAGTAAAACGCCGCCGAGTTTTGCGTGTAATAGCGCAAGCTGGGCGTCAGCGTGAGCTTGGGCGACACCGGCTGTGCCCAGTCCACCTCCACCGAATGGCCGCGGATATTGAACGTGTCGGCGTAGTAGCGGTAGGCCATGCGCAGCGCAGCATCGGTGCGCTTGATGTAGTGGTTCCAGCGCACCAGGAAGATGTCCTGGTCGCGGAACAGCGGACGGCGGTCCAGTAGCCGGTATGGGTCGTTGTAGGCCGATGTGCCCACGCGCATGTTGGTGCTCTTGCCCTCATTGCGCGTGTAGGTGAACTGCATGATGTCGTTTTGCGAGACCACTTGCGTGAGGCCCAGCGACAGCTCGTTGATCCGCTTGTCGCCCCACACGGTGGGGCTTTCCTCAGGCCCACGTACCGTGTCGCGCGAGACGCCGACGCCTACATTCAGCGTGGTGTTCTTGCTCTCGGTGGAAATGCTGCCGCTGACGCCAAAGCCGCGAGATGAGTAATCGTCTTCATCGGAGGTGGCCACGTTGGCCGACAGTGTGCCGCGCGAGAAGTAGCGAGTGACCTTCAGGCTTGCGCCGGTGCGTTTGTCTTCCATGCGCGAGGCGCTGGACACCACGGAGTAGGCGCGCGGCGTGGCGCCCGATACCCCGTCGTACTCGGCCGAGGCCTCCACACTCCACTGCCCTGCAATCGGCACCACGAGATGCACGGACGGTTGATTCACGGTAATGCGATCAAGCCCTGGCTGAGCGTCTTTGTAGCGCAGGTAACGCAAAGAGATGCTGCCGTTTTCAGGAATCTGCTGCGCCTGCGCCGTGCCAGGCAGGGCCACCATACCCGGCAGTGCGAGCGCTGCACAACTCAGCGCGGCAAGTTGGGCCGAGACGGTCGGCGCGTGTTTCGCAGACTTGCGGATGTTTTTTACCTTAGTTTTTTTGTGCTTCATCTGATGTTTCGTAGTGAAATACCGAAGCGCGTGCAAGCAGTGGCGAAACTAGCAGTCGCTTTGATGCTGCACTACGCCCGTACAGCCGAATGAGGCAGCAGCTTCTCAGTTGCAGCCGCAGCCACCGCCACCCACCCCATAGCCGCCTTGCGCATTTTCCTTACTGTTGTACACATGCGCGCGCGCGCGCTGGTCAGCACCGCCCCCGTCAAGGCGCATCTGCGGTTTGGCTAGGTTGCCCTTCTCCCAAGGTTGCACCTGGCCGAGCTTGCTGCCCGCACAGCCCGTGAGCGCAAGCGCTGCGAGGCCTACGGCCGCGATGCGCACCCAGTGCCCTGCGCCGTGTTGTGTCCCATGTATTGCCGTCAATGTCATTGCGTCGTTCCTGTCCGGGAAATTGAATCGATAGTCAATCAGTCGCTAGTTGGCAGCTTTCACAGCCTGGGAGATTTTTTCTTCCAGTTCTTTGGTCATAGCGGTGTTGAAGCCCGAGTGCACTGCCAGCACTTTGCCGTCGCGCCCCACCAGCACCGAGCTGGGCATACCCTTGACCTTGTATTGCTTGGGCGACTGCGCGGTAGCGTCGAACGCCACGGCAAACTTGGCAGGCACCTCGCTCAAAAACTGCTGTGCCAGCTTGCGCTCGTTATCCAGGTTGATCGCCACCACCTTGAAGCCTTGCTCGCCGTACTTGGATTGCATCGCATTCATCCACGGGAAGGATTCACGGCACGGCGCGCACCACGATGCCCAAAAATCCACGTACACCACTTGGCCTTTCAAATCGGCCAGGCGCACTTGCTGGCCGGGCATTACGCCGGGCAGCTCGAACGCTGGTGCAGCCTGGCCTGGCTGTGCCGCATGCGATGCACCGCTAAGCGAGGCCATGGCAGTGACCGCAGCCACAACCAGCGCTGTGTTGAGTTTCTTCTTGGGGATCATCACTTCTCACCTTGTTGAACCGCTTGAGCCGAACGCCTGTCGGCGCGGCTTTGCCACAGGCGCCACGCCAGCACACCGGTAGCCAATGCCGCCATCAATGCCAGCAGCGGATCCACCAGGCTCGTGCGGCCCACGGCGATGGTGCAGCCACCGCCACCTACATTGGTGGGTTCACTGGTTGTCGCCGTACTACCGCTACCGCCACTGCTGGGAGGAGGATTACCCACTGCCGATGGGTTGGCCAGGTATGCCGCGATATCCGCGTAGTCGGCCGTCACCATGTATTGGCCGATGTAGCCCATTGCGCCTTTGTTCTGCCCGACTGCTGTGGCAATCAAGCCGGGGTTATTGGCAGCCCGGCGTGCAATGCTGTCAGGTGGGCTGCTGTGGCAACCCGCGCAACTAGAAGGGCTACCCGTCGTACCGGGCAAGGTGAAGTACAAATCGCGCCCGCGTTGGGCGTTTTGTGCGAAAGCCGGGCTGAGGGCGCTGAACGCGGCGATGGCTAGCGCAGCGCAGGCAGCAGGCAGTGCAGACTGAGGGCGTATTCCGGGGTGCATCGAGAGTCTCTTTTTTCTTGCTACGGCTCGCAGGATCGACTACCGCAATCATCTGAAAACCTTAACGAAATTCCGCTTCTAATACAGTAACAGAGGGTGAGTTGAGTCAGTGTTACAACATTGCGCCATCCGTCCCGCCGAGGAGCGACTGTTGTACTGTCATCACAGTCGTTGAATAATGAGACAGAATTTGCGACGTTTTCGCGGCTTGGCGTAACCGCCCAGCCGTACTTAACAAGGCGCAAGCCTGGAGGTGTGATTTGCGGGTGCTCAGACTAGACGTAGCCGGCCTTCCGCGGGAGTGGCTGACAACAACCGAGGCGGCCTTGCTCTACGCCACCGATTGCGTGGTGTGGACGCTGGGCGACCCGTTCGCGCGCCTGCGCGGTGGCGTACAGCGCGCCACGGGCGTGCAGTCGCGCATCGACGTGCACCCCATCATTGCTACCCGTGGCGCGGCGCCCAACTTCGTGTTCGGGCAGACGCCGTCGCTGTCGAACCGCAAGCTGTTCGCGCGCGACCGGCATATCTGCGCCTATTGCGGCGGGCATTTCCACAGCGACCATTTGACGCGTGACCATATCGTAGCCACCTCGCGCGGTGGGCACGACACGTGGATGAACTGCGTCACGGCTTGTCGCACTTGCAACGGTTTGAAAGGCAGCAAGCTGCCCGAAGAGGCGGCCATGCCGCTGCTTTATCTGCCCTATGTGCCCAATTTGCACGAGGACATGATCTTGCGCGAGCGTCAGATTCTGGCCGATCAGATGGAGTTTTTGCGTGCAAGCCTTCCCAAGCACAGCCGCCTTCATAGCTAACGGATTCTTATACTATAACGACTATCATAGTTTATTCTTCTACGAGCGGCCAGTGATTGCACTATAGATAGTGTAGTATCGTCTCATAAGCTCAATTGCAAATCTTCTGGCCGGTCGATATCTCGTAGCGCGCCGGGGTCGTTCACATCGCACATCTGCAACTGCAGCGCATGAGCTTGCAGCAGCGTGCGCGCGCCCTCGTCGCCAGTGAGTTGCGTCAGCGACAGCAGGTGCTGCGCGGCAAAGCCCACCGGGTGACCACGCTGCCCCTGGTGGCAAGCCACGGCGATGGACGCGCCGGCCTCGACAGCGCTGCGCACTGCGGCGACGGTGGCTGTTTGCACGAATGGCAAATCGCCCAGCAGCAACACACAGCCAGAGGCACGCAACTCGATGAGCCGCCTGGCGCCGGCGGCAATGCTATCGCCCAGTCCAGGTCCAAGGGCGGGTTCATCCTGCGGCCTGGCCTGTGGATGCGGTGCGTCGAGCTCCACCACGTCAAAGCCCAGTTCGTGCAGCGTTGCACAGTGCGCAGAGCCATGGCGCACCACTGCCACGCTCAGCGGGCAAGCGGCGATGAGGCGTTGCGCGCTCCTCTGCAGCACGCTTTGCGGTGCGCTGTCCGGGGGGCCAGGCACGCGGGCCGCGAGTTTGTCGCTGCCAAAGCGGCGGCTGTAGCCCGCGGCCAGCAGCAGGCCCATGACCTGCGGCACTTGATCCACGCCGTCAGGCATTCAGGACGTTGAGCTGCACGTCGATGTTGCCGCGTGTGGCGTTGGAGTACGGGCACACCTGATGCGCCGCATGCACGAGCTCAGTGGCGCCGGCCGCGTCCAGGCCATCTACTTTCACGTCGAGCACGGCATTGAGCAGAAAGCCGCCGCCCGCCTTGGGGCTGATGCCGACATGGCAATCCACATGTACACCCGTCACCGGCAGCTTTTGCATCTTGGCCAGGAACTCGCAGGCGCTGCCGAAGCAGGCCGCGTAGCCCGCGGCAAACAACTGCTCGGGGTTGGTTTTGCCGGCGCCGCCCGGGCCGCCCATCTCCTTGGGCACGGCGAGGGAAAAGTCCACCACGCCGTCGGACGATCTGACGGCGCCGTTGCGGCCGCCGCTGGCGTGTGCGTGTGCGGTGTAAAGCGCGCTCATGGGTTGCTCCTTGAAAGTGGATATCCATGATGCCAGCATTCCAAGCTCCGCGCTCGATGAGTGGCTGCGCAAGCCTTTCGGTCGGCTGTGAAATTTCCAGTCAAAAGCTGCGGTTTGCCCTAGCCGCAGATGTGCCGTAATTTCACGCGGCTGCTTCTACATTGACGCCATCACAACGCGAAGGAGCAGCCATGCGAATCGGTGTCCCCAAAGAGATCAAGCCGCAAGAAAACCGTGTGGGCCTGACCCCTGACAGCGTACAAGAGCTCACGCGCGCCGGGCATGCGGTGCTGGTGCAGACGCAGGCGGGTGCGGGAATCGGTTGCGATGACGCGGCCTATCGCGCCGCGGGTGCGCAGATCGCTGCGACTGCTGCCGAGGTGTTTGCGGGCACCGACATGATTGTGAAAGTCAAGGAGCCCCAGGCCGTGGAGTGCGGCATGCTGCGCAAAGGCCAGGTGCTGTTTACTTATCTGCACCTCGCGCCCGACCCCGAGCAGGCCGAGATGCTGCAACAAAGCGGTTGCGTGGCGATTGCCTACGAGACGGTCACCTCAGCCAGCGGTGGCTTGCCGTTGCTAGCGCCCATGAGTGAGGTGGCCGGTCGCATGGCGGTGCAAGCCGCGGCGGCGCATCTTGAAAAAATCCGCGGGGGCAAAGGCAAGCTGCTGGGCGGCGTGCCGGGTGTTGCGCCCGCGCACGTGCTGGTGCTGGGCGCGGGAGTCGTAGGCACGCATGCCATGCAAATGGCCGTGGGGTTGGGTGCGCGAGTGACCGTGATCGACAAATCGCTCGACCGGCTGCGCCAGCTGGACTTGATTTTTGGTAACCGCATTACCACGCGTTATTCCACTGCGGCAGCAATCGACGCCTTGCTGCCTGAGGCCGACGCGGTGATCGGCGCGGTGCTCATCCCGGGCGCATCGGCGCCCAAGCTCGTGCGACGCGAGCACCTGCCGCGCATGGAGCCCGGCACGGTGCTGGTAGACGTGGCCATCGACCAGGGGGGCTGCTTCGAGACGAGCCGTCCCACCACGCATGCCGAGCCCACGTTCGTGGAGCACGGCGTGGTGCATTACTGCGTCGCCAACATGCCCGGTGGCGTGCCGCGCACCAGCACCTATGCACTCAACAATGCCACGCTGCCGTTCACGCTGGCGCTGGCCGGCAAAGGCTGGCAGCAGGCGCTGCGCGACGACGCGCACCTGCGCAACGGGCTCAACGTGTGCCAGGGCGCAATCACACACCCAGCCGTGGCACAGGCGCTGGGTAAGCCGTTCACCGAGGCGGCCCGGTTGCTCAACTGATTCAAACCGACACCAGATTCGAGGGGGTGGCCGCGGTCATTGCGTGATGGAAAGTCACCGAATATCGCATTTGGTCTAGCAATCACCACAGCAAACAAAAAGCCCCCGCACTCAGTGCGAGGGCAAGCCTGATTCAGGCGTGTCAACGTTGTTCAAAGAGTATGTGATCGCAATTGAAACGCTTGATCAACCAAAACCAATCTGACCGCCGTCATTCTTGGTGATGACGATGGTGGCCGACTGCGGGCGCGCCGTTCCGCCTGCAGGCCAGTGGCTGGTGAACTTGGTGGGGTCACCGATGTTGGCCGATGAAGTGTCTTCGCCCGGGTGCTGGATGTTGACGAACATGGTTTTGCCGTCCGGGGTTTCCGTCACACCCGTGATCTCGCAGGCCTTGGGGCCGACCAGGAAGCGCTTGAGCTCATTGGCCGCAGGCTTCTTGCCGACATAGGTATCCACATTCTTGGGTACGCCGGCGTTGTCATACGTCAGCGTCACCTTGGTGCCGTCACCGCGCGTACCCGGCAGGCCGGCCAGCATCATGCAGTTGGTCACGTCGGTGTAGGCGCCGTCGTCGGTCTGAATCCAGCAGATATTGCTGGTGGGGCTGAACCACAGGCCGTCGGGGCTGGAGAAGTCGTTGTCCGCCGTGAGGGCAGACAGGTTGACCTTGGTACCGTCGGCACCGGACTCGGAACCAAATAGATAAACGTCCCAATTGAACGTGGTGGCTCCAGGCTCACCACCCGCTTCTGTGAAGCGAATGATATGGCCATTGGGGTTGCCAGTCTGGTTGGTGGTGCCTTTCACGTCGGTGTAGGTGCGCGGGTTGGCGCTGTCGACCGTGGCCACACTGCGGTTACTGCCACTGTTATTAGTCATAGTGATGTACACCTCGTTATTTTTCGGGTTCACCGCAGCCCACTCGGGGCGGTCCATCGGCGTGGCGCCAACGGCGTCGGCCGCCAGGCGG
>CAYSMM010000003.1:0-25822 GCA_964432095.1 uncultured Burkholderiaceae bacterium
ACATTGCGCGGTATCACGGCGTCGAACACCTTGTCGCCAAAATGATTCTTGAGTTGATCGCTCACCTGTTGCTGCAAGGTGATACGCGGGTCGAACATCACGCGCAGCAGGCCGATGATCTTGAGGTGCGGATTCAACTTCGCATGCACCTGCTTGATGGTGTTGACCAGATCGGACAGGCCTTCGAGCGCGAAGTACTCGCACTGCATGGGCACGATCACACCGTGTGCGGCACACAGGCCATTGAGCGTGAGCAGGCTCAGCGAGGGCGGGCAGTCGATGAGCACGAAGTCGTACTCGCTGTCCACCTTGGTGAGTGCGTCCTTGAGCCGAGTTTCGCGGTGTTCCAGGTCTACCAGTTCGACCTCGGCGCCAGCCAGCTCGCGATTGGCCCCCAGCACGTCGTAGCTGCCCTTGTCGCTGCGCTGCCGCGCGTGCGCGATGTCGCTCAAGCCTTCTAGCACGTGATACACGCTCGCAGCTAGTTTGCGCTTGTCCACGCCCGAGCCCATGGTGGCATTGCCTTGCGGATCGAGATCGACCAGCAGCACGCGCTGGCCCACTTGCGCCAGGCCCGCCGCAAGGTTGACGGAGGTGGTGGTTTTGCCAACGCCGCCTTTTTGATTGGCGACGCAAAAAATTCTTGCCACGAAACGGTCTGCCTTGGTTATCGATTCGGTCGTGTTATCTCGGTCCTAAGGGCGCAGAGCTTACTTCAAGTCCTGCTTGTGGGTTTGTAAACGGCTGAGATCAAAGCCTTGCTGCTGGAGGCGCGAGCGTATCGCAGCCTCGTCCTCGGCGGATAGCTGGGGTTTGCGCGCAAGCACCCATAAATAGTCGCGCCCGGGCTCGCTCACCACGGCATAGCGGTAATCGTCGGCCAGCTGGATCACCCAGTAATTGCCCCAAACGAACGGCAGCCAGTTGAGCCACGCCGGCGTAAACGCCACTTGCAGCTTGGGCGGGCTCAGGGTGTTGCCTTGCACGTCGCCCACGGGCCGCGCCACGCCAATGGCTTTATCTTCGGCACCGCTGTCCAGCACGCATTGATTGGTGACCTTTACCTGACCGTTGGGCAGCCGCTCGTACAAGGCCGTGGTGTTGCGCACGCATTGCGACTGAAAACGGTTGGGGTATAGCGCAACCTGGTACCACAGGCCCATATAGCGGTCGATGTCGAGACTCGTCACCGGCTCCAGCGGCATATCGCGGGCGATGTTCTGCGCGTGCGCGCTGAGCGAAATCAGGGTGTTGAGCGCGATGAACGCTGCGAGGCAGACACGTATGAATTGGCGCATCACGAATCTCCTCAAACAGCGAGCGCAGTTTCACTCGCTGGCGTATGAACCTGCTTATGCTGCATATGTACCAGGCAACGCTGCGCATTGAGCCCGGGCACCGTCAGCGGCTCGATGCGTGCGGTGATGTGTGCCGGCAGCGCTGCGATCTCTTCTTGCGGCGGCTGCCCCTTCATCGCCAGCCACGCGCCCTGTGGTGCCAGCAGCGGCTGTGTGAGCTGCACGAACAGCGCTAAGTCGCTGAATGCACGGCACACGATGAGCGCGTACTGCCCATGCTCGGGCAAGGTTTCCACGCGCGCATGCTGCACATGCAGGTTGGCCAGTTGCAGCTCGGCCTTCACCTGCAGCAGGAAGGCGCATTTCTTTTGCACCGTGTCGCACACTGTCACATGCCACTGCGGGTAGCAGATGGCGATTATTACTCCGGGTAGTCCACCGCCAGATCCGACATCCAACAACCAGAGATGGTTTGATACACTAGTTAGTATCTGATATTGTGAGATCTCAGTAGCGTGTTTTGCGATCGCTGGCAGCGCGGCCAGACAGTCGGCCAGGTGCACGGTGAGCGCCTCGTCGATGTCGCGGATCGAGGTGAGGTTGTACACGCGGTTCCATTTGTGCAGCAGTTGCAGGTAGAGCGTGAGCTGGCTTTGCTGCCGCTCATCGAGCGCAACGCCCACCGTCTGGGCGATGTGGGTCACACGCCGCGCGAGCGACGGATCGACAACGCCCTGGAGTGCGACGGCGGGGCTCAGTGCGGCCATGGCCACTTGCGCTTCGCCCGGGTACGGCTAGGCCGCCTCGGCAGGGGCCAGCTCCACAAGCTTGCGGCCCTTTTTCAGGTGAATGAGCAGCAGCGAGATTGCCGCAGGGGTTACGCCGCTGATGCGCGAGGCTTGGCCTAGCGTCTCGGGCCGGTAGCGATTGAGTTTTTGCCGCACCTCGATGGATAGAGCCGATACCTGCATGTAGTCGATGTCGCCGGGTAGCCGCAGCGTCTCATAGGCGGCGGCGCGTTCTACCTCGTCGGCCTGACGGTCGATGTAGCCGGCGTACTTGATCTGAATTTCGACTTGTTCGCGCACTTGACCGCCCAGCGCCGGATGCGCGCTCTCGGCCACCAGCGGGGCCGCAGGTACGTATCGGCCACCCTGCATGGCCATCAGCGCGTCGTAGCGCACCTCGGGGCGGCGCAATAAGTCGGCCAGCGTGTATTCGCGCTCAATGGCCTTGCCAATCACCGGCACGGCGTCTTGCGCAGGCAGAATGTGAGGGTTCACCCACGTGCTGCGCAGACGCTGCACTTCAGCCTCGATGGCGTCGCGCTTGCGGCAGAAAAAGTCCCAGCGCGCGTCGTCCACCACGCCGAGCTCGCGGCCCACCTCGGTGAGGCGCAGGTCGGCGTTGTCCTCGCGCAAACTCAAGCGAAACTCCGCGCGGCTGGTGAACATGCGGTAGGGCTCGCTCACGCCTTTAATGATGAGGTCGTCCACCAGCACGCCCAGATAGGCCTCGTCGCGGCGCGGTGTCCAGGGTGTTTTGCCTTGCACTTGCAGCGCGGCATTGATGCCGGCGAACAAGCCCTGAGCCGCGGCTTCTTCATAACCCGTGGTGCCGTTGATCTGTCCGGCAAAGTAAAGCCCGGAGATGGCCCGAGTTTCAAATGTGGATTTCAGCTCGCGGGGGTCGAAATAGTCGTACTCGATGGCGTAGCCCGGTCGCAGAATGTAGGCATTCTCAAGCCCCACCATGCTGCGCACGGCGGCCAGTTGAATGTCGAACGGCAGACTGGTGGAAATGCCGTTGGGGTAAAACTCATGCGTGGTCAGCCCTTCGGGCTCTAGAAAAATCTGGTGGCTGTCTTTATCAGCAAAGCGGTTGACCTTGTCCTCGATGCTCGGGCAATAGCGCGGACCCACGCCCTCGATGACGCCGGTGAACATGGGGCTGCGGTCAAAGCCGGCGCGGATGATGGCGTGCGTTTGTTCGTTGGTGTGCGTAATCCAGCAGGGCAGTTGCCGCGGGTGCTGCTCTGGTGTGCCCATGAAGCTGAATACCGGAATGGGCGTTTTGCCGTCCATGCCGTCGCCGGGTTGCACTTGCAGGCGGCTGAAGTCGATGCTGCGGCCGTCGATACGCGGTGGCGTACCGGTTTTGAGGCGGCCCTGCGGCAGCTTCAGCTCTCTGAGCCGGGCCGCGAGGCTGATGGAGGGTGGGTCTCCGGCGCGGCCGGCGCTGTAATTTTGCAGGCCCACGTGGATTTTGCCGTCCAGAAAGGTGCCCGCGGTCAGCACCACGGCGCGGGCGCGGAACCGGATGCCGATTTGCGTGACTACGCCGACGACGCGATCGCCCTCGACCATCAAATCATCACACGCACCTTGGAACAGCCACAGGTTCTCCTGGTTCTCCAGGCGGCTGCGAATGGCCTTGCGGTACAAGACCCGGTCGGCCTGCGCGCGAGTGGCGCGCACCGCCGGGCCCTTGCTGCTGTTGAGAATGCGGAACTGAATACCGGCTTCGTCTGTGGCCGCGGCCATGGCGCCGCCGAGCGCGTCCACCTCTTTCACCAGGTGGCCTTTGCCAATGCCGCCGATGCTGGGGTTGCAACTCATCTGCCCGAGTGTCTCGATGCTGTGCGTTAGCAGCAGCGTCGCGCAGCCCATGCGGGCACTGGCAAGGGCAGCCTCGGTGCCAGCATGGCCGCCGCCGACAACGATGACATCAAACTCTTTGGGGTACTGCATGGGTTACTCTGGGCAGGGCGCGCTTGGGCGGCACGCTGGAAATTCTCAAGATAAGTGCAAACCCTGAATTGTAGGTTTATGCGCATTCCACGTCCAGCCTTCTGCAATAGTGCGTAAGTCGTCGGAGTGTTTCACGTGGAACATTCTGAGGTTGGGGTAGGGCCGCTTGCCGCGCGACAGCTGGATGCCAAATACTTCATGAGGCTTACTAGAGTGCCGATAGACACCCAAACCACGGAGACAACCAGATGCTAAGACGTAGAACCTTCCTGGCACAAGCGGCCGCCGTTAGCGCGATGAATGCCGCTGCACCCTGGGCACGCGCCCAATCTGCCTGGCCCACCAAGCCGGTCAAACTGGTGGTGCCGTTCGCCCCCGGCGGCAGCTCAGAAATCATCGCACGCTCCACTGCGGCCGAGTTGTCCAAAACCCTGGGCCAGAACATGTTCGTGGAGAACAAGCCGGGCGCAGCCGGCAACGTGGCTATGGCCGAAGTAGCCAAGGCTGAGGACAACCATACTCTGATCCTTGGGCACATCGGCACGCTGGCTGTAAACCCCTACATTTTTGACAAGCTGCCATATGACCCGAACAAGGACTTCAAACCCATCAGCCTGCTGGCCAAGGTGCCCAGCCTGTACGTGGTGCATCCCGACGTGCCGGCCAAGAACCTGAGGGAGTTCGTCGATCTGGTCAAAAAGAACCCGGGCAAGTTCAACTACGGCTCGGCCGGCAACGGCAGCGCAGGGCACCTGGCATTTGAGTATTTGAAGATGGCCGCCGGCATGTTCATCGTGCACGTGCCCTACCGCGGCACGGGCCCGCAGCTCACCGACCTGTTGGCTGGTCGGCTGGAGGCGGCCTCGGTGGGTGCGCCGCCGTTGCTGCCGCACATCAAGGCGGGAAAGTTGCGTTGCATTGCCACCGGCACACCACAGCGTCTGCCGCAATTGCCTGACGTGCCCACCGTCGCCGAGCAAGGCTACCCGGGGTTTGAAATGACGCAGTGGTACGGCTTGATGGCGCCGGCAACCATGCCCGACGCGATTGTGCAGCGGCTGGCGGCAGAGTCGGCCAAGGCGGTTAAGGCGCCTGCCGCGGCCGAGCGGCTGGCAGGCGATGCGGCCATTGCTGCAGGCAGTACAGCTGCGGAATTTGCGCAGTTCATCAAGCAGGAGCAGGTGCGCTGGAAGCGGGTGGTGGACAGGGCGCGCATCAAGCCTGATTAAATGCAATAACCTTTCCGCGGGCACAGGTGGAGCCCCGATGTTTCACGTGGAACATCGGGCCTTTCTCTTGCGCTAGCCCAGCCCTAACGGCCCAGATTTTAGGCGCTATTCGTCGCAGCCCTCGCCAAACCTCAGTCGGCTTTGGATAATCAGGCTTTCGCAATCAACCGCAACACCTGAAATCCCCTCATGCCGCATTTCGACTTCAACCGTTTCTACCGCTACAACGATCTCACCGCCGCACTCCAGGCCCTGGCCAAGGCGCAGCCCAATCTAGTTCAAATCGAATCTATTGGCAAAAGCTACGAGGGCCGCGACATCTGGCTGGCCACGGTGACCAACACTGCCACCGGTGCAGCGGCCGACAAGCCAGCGTTTTGGGTGGATGGCAACATTCACGCCACTGAGCTGTCGGCCAGTGCGGCCAACCTGTACTTTCTCAACTACCTGGTCGAGGGCTACGGCAAAGACGCCGATGTGACGCGCGCGCTGGACAGCCGGGCCTTCTATATCTGCCCGCGCATCAACCCCGATGGCGCAGAGTGGGCGCTGGCCGACAGCCCCAAGTTCATCCGCAGCTCCACCCGGCCATACCCGCTGGAGGAGGAGCGCATCGAGGGCTTTGAGCCGCAGGATATGGACGGCAACGGCAAAATCTTGCGTATGCGCCTGCGCGACCCACACGGCCATTGGAAGAAGCATCCACAGTATCCCAAGCTCATGGTGCGGCGCGACCCCGCCGAAGTGGGCGGCGAGTACTACCGTCTGTTGCCCGAAGGCCGCTTTGTGAAGCCTGAGCATTTTGACGGCACGCGCATCAAGATCAACAAGCCCAAAGAGGGGCTGGATTTGAACCGCAACTTCCCCGAGCAATGGCGGCAGGAGTTCGAGCAGTTTGGCGCCGGCGACTACCCCACCAGTGAGCCTGAGGTCAAGGCCGTGGTCGATTTCTTCATCCGTCACCCCAACATCAGCAACGGCGTGAGCTTTCACACCTTCAGCGGTGTGCTGCTGCGCCCTTTTGGCACCCACCCCGACACCGACATGGCCCCCGAAGATTTGTGGGTGTACAAGCTCATTGGCAAAAAAGGCACTGAGTGGACCGGCTACCCCGCCATCAGCGTGTACGAGGAGTTTCGCTATCACCCCAAAGAGGTGATTACCGGCACCTGGGACTGGGTGTACGACCAGCACGGCATTTTTGCCTGGGTGGTGGAAATCTGGAGCCCCATGCGCGAGGCTGGCATCGAGAACTACGACTACATCGACTGGTTCCGCGACCACCCCGTGGAAGACGACGTCAAAATGATCGAGTGGAACGACAAAACCCTGGGCGGCAAGGGCTACCATGACTGGAAGCCCTTCACTCACCCCGAGCTGGGCGAGGTCGAGATCGGCGGCTGGGATAGCATCAATTACATCAGCAACGTGCCGCTGGACAGGCTGGAGCAAGAGGTGGCCAAGTTCCCAAAATGGCTACTGTGGCAGGCGCTCATCTCCCCGAAAATCGAGCTGAGAGGCGCAAGCGTGCACTCACTTGGCGGTGATTTATGGAAGCTGCGTATCGAGTTGCAAAACACCGGCTATTTGCCCACCACCGGCAGCAAACGCAGTGCAGACCGCAAAGTGGTGCGGCCCCTCACCGCAGAGCTGCAACTGCCCGCGGGCGCCAGCGTCATCAGCGCCGCGGCGGGCAATGGTGGAAACGGCAGCAGCTTTGGCGCGCTGCCGCGTATCGAGCTGGGCCAGCTTACCGGCTGGAGCCACAAACACACCAGCGTGAGCTTTTGGCCCGATACCGAGCCGACTAGCGACATCGCCGTAGCTGAATGGGTGGTCAAAGCACCCGCCGGCACCGAGGTGCCCTTCACCGCCAAGCACCCCAGGGCGGGTGTGGTGCGGGGGAGGGTGACGCTGGTTTAGGCAGCATTATAGTCGCGCTAGCGACAAATACTCAATGATGTATAAACCTATTTCTGGACGATTGACAATCAGAGATTGGCATGTACTTATGGATGTATCGTACGATCCCCAAAATTGACCCTAAGGTGATATTGAGTCCTGGTGGGTCACTCAGATCGATGGGTCTTAATGTTCGCTGTCGGTAGCTTGCTGCCGTGCTCCGCGACTGTTTCGATGAAGACCATGACCTGACTCAGAGAACCGCATGGCTGTGTGTCGCCGAAGTTGCAAAAGCGACTTCGCGATGCGCAGAGTGGAGCAGTGCGATGGCGCAGTTCTTTTCTCTATCGAACGCCATCTGCCGTGACGCGCTAAGGTTTGAAATCCGGCGCCAGAAAACCGGAGCAGTTTTCACAATCGTAGTAACACAGCGTCTTCGTTGCTTTGCCGTTGACCGCAGGCGTGAGGATGGCGGCGCCGCCCGCATCGAGGCGGTACTCGGCGGCGCGCCCGTTCTTGAACTTCACTCGCGCAACGGCAGAGCAGTCGGTGAACACACGATGCGCTTTGAAATAGTCGCGCTCTGACACGGCCTTGGCGTGATTGACGAAGTACTCAACCCGCGCGGCATCGAGTGCAAGGCCCGGGCAGATCCATCTGCATTGACGGCGGCAGCCTGCGTGAGGGTGACTCGCTGAACCGCCCAACAGCAAAGCTGCGCACCTTGAGTGATTGCTTGAACTGCGGGTCCTGCATGCTGGATGGTGCGTCTGCGAAGGTGGGTAGCGCAGTTGCAGAAAACAGCACGACTCCAAGCACAGCACACAGCGCAAAACTAACTCGATGGATCGTCATGATGCTTGTTCAGAGTTATCCAGGCAATGGTAGGGCACATTCCACAAGCCGCACCTGACACCCATTCAAGGCAACTGTGCCACGCATGTCCTCATGATTACAAACCCGAGTTAGATCAGCTACCGGTCAGCACTTTGAACACATATGCTGCCCTCTCAGTCACAGAAACACGCGGCACCTCTTGCAGCGTGTAGCCGCAGGCGCGGTACCAGCGCGCTAGACCCTCATATACGCGCACCGCATGGCTGAAGGTATGGTCCTGCTTGGCGTCGGTGCAGTAAAACTCCGGCCAAGACGGTAGCACAAACACGGTGGGGTGCGCTGCCAACAGCCGGGCCAGCTCGTCTTGCGCGAGTGGAGGAACGTCGTGTACGTAGCCAATGGACCCAACGACGCTTCGATCAAAAAATACCCACTGCGCAGCGGCGCTGCTTGCTGCGTTGTACTTGTCGATGTCGCGCCGCAAAATCTCGCGCGCAAACGCAGGCGGCTCGGGCAGTGGTGGCAGGCCGCGTGCGCGCTGCTCGGTGATGATGGCGCGTGCCGACTCTGCAACGGCGGCGTGGCCAGCTGCTGCAAGTGCCGCGATCAATGCCGTTTTGCTTGCGCCCGGCCCGCCCGTGATGACGATACGTAGCATACGGGTGTTGCGATGGTTGTGAGTGTTGAGCCCCTCAGAGGCGTGTAGGCAAGCGTGGCACATATACGCCCAATGAGTGGCATCTGGTGCGCAATGGGGCGTTACCACCTAGTCTGAGCCCTGCCAACGCTTAAGCAAGCTGCCGTGCTTCGTGTCGCACGCACGCCGTGGGTCTGCGCTTTTAATTTGGCCGCCACTTTGCGGCGCTTATTTGCTGGATTTCTTCAGCATTTTCCGAAACACAACAAGCTGTAGGCGGTTGCTCACACCATCAAGTTGAGGCATTCGCGGCCGGCTGTATACAATGCTGCGACATCGATCAACGAACCATGGAGAAAAAGATTTGCGACTGTCGCTGAAATGGCTAAGCATTACCGCGCTTTTAGCTGCACTTGTAGGGTGTGCCTCGCCTGTACCCAAGGTTGACGTGACGCCCCAGCAATTAGCCACTGTCAGTACCATTACTATTTATCGTCTGCCGGAGTTCAAAGAGTACACGGTTCTCAACATTGGCCATGCCGCAGGGGGGTTTGGTTTGATTGGCGGGTTAATCGCGGCTGCAGACCAGCAAAGCAAGCAAAGCCGCTTAAGCGCTGCTTTGAATGAAAGGGGCTTCACGCTGGCCAGCCATTTACCCGAGCAGGTTGCGCAGCAGCTCAATAAGCGAGGCTATAAAACCGAGATCAAGGACGGGCCCTGGGAGAAGATCGACGATAAAGGCTACAAAGTGAACGTGGAGAAGATACAAGACAGCACAGACGCTGTGCTCGTTCTGGTGCCGACTATCGTTGGCTTTGTGTCGCCGCAATTTTCTACGCAGTACTTGCCCACTATTACCGTCTCAGCCACGTTGCTGGGCCCAGACCGCAAGACGCCGCTTTATCGCGGCTACCATGCCGCCGGTTGGCAGCCCAAAGCAGAGGGCTGGCGTAATGCCGATCCGCCCGCCAAGACTTTTGGAAACTTCGAAGAGCTCATGGCAGATTTATCCGTAACAGCCACGGCTCTGCAAGGTGCCTGCCAAGCCGTAGCGAAGACGATTGCGGAGGATCTCACACGCTAGCCGCCCGCCGCACACGCTGCGCAGTGAGATCTGATGGATGCCGCCAAGGCGGCGGACGTGCAGTGACCGACCCAGGCTAACGCTCATGTACTACTGCTTTGGCGGGCTGGCAGGCTCTGCGGGTTTGGGGGCAGCGTCGCCCGATGGGGTGGTAGCGGGCGCGGTATCTTTTTTCGCGCCGCTGTCGTCGCTGCTGCGCTGGCCGCAGCCCGATAGCGCGAACATCAAAATCAATCCGCCTGCGGCAAGCACCAGCAGCAAGATGAATGCACGCACGCCGCGCCGTGGCCGGCTGCGGAAAGTCAGGTTGGGCGAGGGCGCGTTAAAAATCTGAAATTCTCGATCCTTCATACAGGTCCTCCAGTCTGTGCGATGGCCCGTTTGCTTGCAGGCCGCAAAGGTGTAACGTACGCGCTCAATGGGTGTGCGGCAAGCGATGCTCACACTCCGAGAGCCTTGCTACCGCTTGTTGCGTGAGTCAGCGTGTGAGGTAAGTAATTGCGCGAAATTGCGCGATTTGTTGTCAGCCAGAGTCGCCGCAGCGCACAGCGCCGCGTCTTTGCCGACAGTTGCACCAGCAGCTAGAGCGGCAGTAACTCGGGCTTGTCGCCGTTGGTGCTGGACAAAGCTCAGCTGCCTCGCGACACACGGCGGTACGCCGCCACCAACCATGCGGCAGCAGCGGCAGCCCACACGTGCTTGAGGGTATGACCGCTGATGATGCCGAGGGCATCAAACACTTCGCGGTCGGTCAGCTCAAAGAGTTTGGCGAGCATGTAGAAACCGATCACGATGAACCAGTCGCGTCCGGCCACGGCGCCCGCGCCCGGCGGCGCTTGCTGGGTGATGGCGCGCATCAAAAGCGCCAGCGGAATCAGCGTTATGGGCAGTAACTGTAAGTAGAGGTAAAGGCGCAAATCCTCCGTGCCCACGCGGGCCGTGGCGTACCAATACATGGGCGCCAAGCTGCACACCAGCAAAGTGATGGCGAGCACAGCCGGGTGCGCCCATGTGTGGCGAAAGCGCTCCGCAGCAAATACGCACATCAACAATCCGCAAGCCCATGCGATGGGAATGCGGTCGATCAACAGGCCCCAGTTGTCGGGTGCCCAGTGATAGTAAGCCGAACCAAAGCCGGTGCACACAATTACGGCAAACACCGCCAGCCACGCACGCTGCAATCGCGGCCCCTGCGGGTGTGTGTTGCGCCATACAACCGCGAGGCCCCAAACGCCTGCAAGTACGAACAGCAGGTTGGACGCCACGTCCATGAAATAGGGCACGCCGAATAGAGTACGCGTGTCGGCAAACGTGTGGTAGTCCGCGGGTTGCGCGATGGGCCCATACACGGCAAATGCGGCAGCCAGCAGGGCTGCTGCAGCCATCAGCACGCCCATCGTGGCGCGTATCGATCCGCTACGCGAGCGGTGTGAATCAGAAGCCGAGGAATCCGTGGAAGGTTGCATGGCCAGCCTTTGCATGTTGAAGTTGATATGAACGGACTATGCGGGCCAGTACGCGCGCAGCCAAGGCTTGATGTGTAAAGGAGCATCTGGCGCGACTTGCGGTCGCCCCACGTAACACCAAGCAGCGCCAGGCTAGCGAGTTAGCGGCGCGTACTGCTGGCCTGGGCGTCGGCGAGGGCCGCCTGCAGGGCACTCATCGGGCCCTGATGGACGCTGTGTGATTCTGCAGCGCCGATGTGCACGCGCAATCGGGCTTGCGAATCCGGCCCGGCGACGCGCATTAAGGTCTGCATGAGGCTGGCGCGGATTTCCGTGAGTGCGAGTTGCTCGGCCGTAATGTTTACCCAGATGTAAAGGCGATCATCCTCCTGATAGATCGCATCGCCCTCGCCCAGGCGCACCATGAGCCGATCCAGAACTTGTGGCATCAGTTGGGCGCGTATATGCGGATCGGTGTCGCACAATAGTACTGCGATCATCGCTGCGCGGCCTTGCACCAACTGTGCCTGGTGCGCCATGCGCACGACATGCTGCATCCATTGCAGCTCGTCGTGCATGACGCATGGCAGCCTCTCGGCGGGGACGCTGCCGTGCGCCCAGGCTAGTGCGTCAGCGGTCGGCCGAAACAGCAACATCGCGCCGAGATACTCCGGGCCATTCATCACGTCGCGCACAGCAAGCTGCATGCGGCTGAAAATGCCACCGGTGTGGGGGACGTCGCATACGCGGTAGTACGGCAGACCGTTGTAGACCGACACGGCCAAGTTTTGCCAGGCGGTATCACCCAGGGGGCCGGGCCCTAGCAGCACCTCTAGCGGCGTCTCGCGCAACTGCGATTGACTCAACCCGGTGATCTTTTCCATCGCATGATTGGCAAACCGCACCTGTTTGCCTTGCAAGCGAAGCATACCGCTGGACGGATCTTCCAGCGCCGTCATCAACTCGGCGACCAATTGCTGGTTGCGCAGGCGGTGGCGCATGAACGAGTTGATCAGCCGCCGGTAAAGCCACAGGCACATCGCCGTGCCGCCTACCACCATGACGCACATCACCAGCAGCTGCCAGCGGTGGTCGTGCATGTCGGCCAGCACCACATAGGCGCAGCCCAGCCATATGGGAATGATGAACGCTGCGAAAGAGCGCAGCAGTGCGGCGAACAAAGGAATGGCGCCCAGCGACAGACCTATGCCAATGGCGATCTGGAAGAATCGCCACAACTCGTTATCGGGCTCCAGCACCACGAAACTGCTGCCCCATGCAGAGCCCAGTACAAAGCACAGGCCTACATGCATGGCCTCGCGCCGCCGCACCTCTTGAGGCGAATACACACGCCAGCGCAGCATGTGCGTGCATACGGCAAAGGCAACGGCGTGCGTAATCGCAAATACCGCAAACCAGCTCAGCGATGCCAGACGCCCAGCCTGGTAAAAGCCGATGGCAAGAATCAAGGCCAGGCCGGTGCCGACCGGCATGGCTACACGCAGCATGCCAAACAGCAGGCGCACGCGCTCGGCGCGCAACAGCCGCTCGTTATGGCCGGCGTCAAGACGCTCCCAGGGTTTGCTGGGCGCAGACGGCGCAGGCTGATCGGGCAGTACTAAGGTGGAGGGGGAGTCTTCAGCCACTACGCATTGTGCGCAGCGTAACAAAATACATCAATTAGGCCCTTCAATTCCGTCGCATTCTTGCACTCCAATGGGCATCTCAATCGCTTGTCAGCGAGCGATTAGCCGGACATCAAGATGCAGGCTTCAAGGCAGCCGGTGAGAACAGCACACCAAACAACTGGCACCACACCACAACCGAGCCATAGGCCTTTGCGTCGGTACCAGCCGGAATCTCGTAGTTCTGGTTGCCTTGGTTGCCCTTCAGCTTGCCCAGTGACACGAAGCCGCCGTCGGTGACATCGCCTTTCTTGGCGGGGTCGGCATGCTTGGCCAGATACAAGTACAGATCGGGCCCATTGGTCACATTCAGATTTTCGAGCCGCACGAGCCACTTGCCATCTGAGCCCTGGATGAGCTTGGCCGAGCCGCTGCCTTTGTGAATTGCATCCGCGTCACGGAAGCTGCCTTGAGCCACCACCTTGAGCTTGGGCATTTCGGCGGGCATGCCCTCGTCCATTTTCTTGCCCTTGCCGGCCACCATCTCCAGGCTTTTCTTGAGTACCGCTTGTTGATCGGCCTCGTTCATCTTGTCGAAATCCTCACGCGAAGGCAGCGCCTTGGTCGTGGCGGGTGTGGGTGCGGCGGCGGATGGCAGAGCCTCATCCACCTTCTTGTTGATGAAAAGCGGCGACAAGGTAAACCAGCCGGTGCCGGCAGCCGCAGCCAGCACCAGAATGATCCATGCTTTTTTACCTGAGCTCATGAGTGCTCCTTAAATTGAAGTGTGCAGCGATTTCCACCGCCAGTATCTGTTGCCGGCCCGGCCCGTGCAAACGGCTGCATTGCTTGCAGGCATTAGCGCCGCGCCGCCTGCGGAGCGGGCAGCTTATCGCTCAATACCACCGTTCATCTGAACAGTGGTGGGGCAGTGGCGTTCTGCGCTACGCTTGGCGCCTTCATCACTGTCGTTTGAAGGAACAGACATGACGCAGCAAAGTTTTAGCGGCAGCGGCGGCGTGCGCCATTGGCTTGCGCAGATGGGATCTTGGATCACCTCTGTGCGCAACTTCATTCTCAACCTACTGGTCATCGCGCTCATCGTGGCCGCCATCGCGGCGTTGGTGCGCGGCCCGGCCGGCCTGAAGGACAACACCACTTTGGTGCTCGATCTGCAGGGTCGGCTGGTGGAGCAGAAGTCGGCAGTCGGTGTGCGCGACCGCGTGCTGCAACAGGCGCAAGGGCAAGACGAGGGCCAGACGCAACTGCGCGACGTACAAGCCGCGCTGGACGCCGCCGCGAAAGACCCGAAGATCAAGCGTGTGTTGCTGGCGCTAGATGATTTTAAAGGCGGCGGACTGCCCGCGCTGCGCGAGGCTGCCGCTGCCATCGAGCGCTTCAAGGCCAGTGGCAAGCCGGTGGTGGCCTGGGGCTCGGGCTATGACCAGCGGCAGTACTACCTCGCCGCGCACGCCAATGAGCTGTGGATGCACCCCATGGGCCTGGCCTATATGGAGGGCTTTGCGCGCTACCGCAACTATTACAAAGATGCGTTCGACAAGCTCGGCGTGAGCGCCAACGTGGTGCGCGCAGGTAAGTACAAAAACTTTGCCGAGCCGTACTTTGCCAACGCACCGTCGAAAGAGACGCTCGAATCCGAGAGCTTCGTGTTCAACGCCCTTTGGGCGTCGTATGTAGAGGGCGTGGAGAAGGCACGCAAAATGCCCGCAGGCAGCATCGCCAAGCTGATTGACGAGTTGCCGCAGCGCTTTGCGGCCGTGGGTGGTAATCCCGGTCAGCTTGCGCTGAAAGAAAAGCTGGTGGACAAACTCCTGACGCGCGACGAGCTGCGCAAGCTGATGATCGAAAGCGGTGCCGAGGACAAGGAGAACAAGACCTTCCGCCAGGTGAGCCTCGACGACTACCTTGCACACGTCAAGCCCGCACGCAAGGGCGACGCGATTGGCGTGGTGGTGGCGCAGGGCAGCATCATCGACGGTACCGCCGGCCCGGGCACGGTAGGCGGTCTTTCCACCGCAGAGCTGGTGCGCAAGGCACGCGAGGACGAATCCATCAAAGCCATCGTGCTGCGCGTCAGCTCGCCCGGCGGCAGCGCATTCGGCTCGGAGCTGGTGCGCCGCGAGCTTGAACTCACGCGTGCCGCAGGCAAGCCCGTGGTGGTGTCCATGGGCGACGTGGCCGCATCGGGCGGCTACTGGATCAGCATGGCCGCCGACGAAGTATGGGCCGACCCGAACACCATCACCGGTTCTATCGGCGTGGTGGGCATGCTGCCCACGGCGGATAAGGCGCTGGGTAAGCTCGGCGTCAACTCTGCGGGGTTTGGCACGACATGGCTTGCAGGTGCATACGACCCGCGCCGGCCGCTTGAGCCGCGCTATGCGCAACTGGTGCAAGCCGGGATCGATGGCACTTACACCGACTTCACGACCCTGGTGGCCAAGGCGCGCAACACTACGCGCGAAAAAATCGATGCACTCGGTCAGGGCCGCGTGTGGACGGGCGCGCAAGCCAAAGAGCGCGGCCTGATCGATCAAACCGGCAGTTTTGAAGATGCGCTCAAAGCCGCCGCCATGCGCGCCAAGATGGAGATGAAAGACGGCCAGCTGCCGCGGGTGAAATACATCGAGCGCGAATCGGGCCGTTTCGCCAAACTGATGGACGCGCTCGGCGTGCGGGCCGCCGATTTCCTGGGACATAGCGTTGCCGATGAGATGCGTACTGCGGGAGCCCCGCTAGCCTTGGGTAGCCCGACATTATCGGGCGAGGCGCTGCGTGACTTTGTCTTCATCTCCGAGCTGATGAAGCAGCCGTCGCAAGCGGGCAAACCGTTCACGGTTTACGCGCACTGCCTGTGCGTAGCGCCGTAGGTGTAGGGCGATGTAGGGCGTGCGGAGCAGCGATGTCTCCAAGCGCCCTACCTTGATACTGCCATGTCTGTAGGGGCGTTACTGGCAGCGAACATTGATTGTATAAATATATACCCAATTGAGTAACATCAATAATCTCTATGCCACGATGCCAATGCACCGGTAGATGGGGTGACGGGTTCATGGCGCCCGCGCTTTTTTTGTATGCTGGGTGTTGAAGTCAGGCGCGGACTAGCGCGCCTTGAGCCAAGAGGGTAAGCCCATGACACAGACCACACGAACCGGATCGAAGGCAGGGCGGCTGGCGCGCTGTGTGCTGCCGCTGGTGTTGCTCGCAGCATGCGGCACACCGGTCAAAAACCCGGTGACCGGCCAGACCGAGCGCAGCGTGATGACCGAGGCGCAAGAGGTGGAGCAGGGTCGCAAGGCGCATGCCGAAGTGCTCAAGGAGTATCAGCCGCTGCAAAACGCGCGACTGCAAGCCTATGTCAACGACATCGGCCAGAAGCTGGCCAAGCAGTCTCACCGCGCCAACCTGCAGTGGACGTTTACGGTGCTCGATTCGCCCGAGATCAATGCGTTTGCGTTGCCGGGGGGCTATGTGTACATCACGCGCGGCATCATGGCGTATCTCGACAGCGAGGCCGACATGGCCGGCATCCTCGGCCATGAGATCGGCCATGTGACAGCGCGGCACGGCGCGCAACGCGCCACGCGTGCGCAAAGCGCGTCGCTCGGAGTATTTGCTGCCACGGTGCTGGGCGCGGTGCTGGAGTCGCGCGGCATTGGCGGCGCTGCCGAGATGGCGAGCAGCGCCTCACAACTCGCCGCCGCAGGCTACGTGGCCAAGTACAGCCGCGAGCAGGAGCTGCAGGCCGACGGCTTGGGCGCGGAATATCTGTCGCGCGTCACTTACGACCCGCGCAACATGATCGATGTGATTCGCGTGCTCAAGGATCAGGAGCGTTTCGCTGCCGACACTGCGCGCGCCGAGGGCCGCTCCGTGCCGCAAGGCAATGCGTGGCTGGCCTCGCATCCCAGTAACGATCAGCGGCTCGATGCCATCACGCGGCTTGCGGCGCAGTATGCGGGCAACAAAGCATTTGCCGACGAGGGCCGATTGCGCTTTTTGCAGTTGATGGACGGTGTGCGCTTTGGCGAGAGCCCCGAGCAAGGCCTGACGCGCGGCAACCAGTTTTATCACGACGGCATGAACTTCGCGATGACCGCGGCGCCAGGCTTTCGCTTCGTCAACGAGGCCGATCAATTGCTCGCCATCAACGGCGCGGGTGATGCCGGCGTCATCGTGCAGCTTGCGCCCGCCAATGCTGGCCGCACGCATGACGAGGTGATCCGCAACCTCATCAAGCCCGAAACCGGGCGAGTGGAGCGCACCAGTCTCAACGGCCTGCAGGCCACCCGCTTTGCCGGTACGCGCGTGGCGCAAAACGGCCAGCGCGGCAACGTCGAGCTTACGCTCGTCACCGGCGCGAGCGGGCAAATCTTCCTGCTGCGTCCAGCAGCCAAGGATGCCAATGCCTTGCAGCGCGCACGCTCGAGCCTTACGCAAATGGAGCAAAGTTTTCGCCCCATGAGTGCGGCAGACAAGGCAGCGGCCCGCCCGTGGATCTTGAAAACCCTGCCCTATCCTCGCGGCGGCTTCGCAGAGCTGGCGCGCAACTCGCCGCTACCCAACGCCGAGGCCCATCTGCGGCTCATCAACGGCGTGTATGGTGGCACCACCGAGCCAAAGCCCGGCGCATTGGTGAAGGTCGTAGTAGTGCAGTAACACAGCAGCGCATGACATGGCCTCGTCAGCCTCCCCGTGGGTGGCGCTTGTCGCCACATTGCAGAAGTCAGTGCTGATGTTGCGCGCTGCCTGTGCCCAGGACGGTATGAAGCCGAGTGCCTAGTCGACTAGGCTCAAGCGTGAGTCGGCACTCTTGAGGCGAAAAACGCTCACACAATCAATTCATATACTCATGTGGGCATTCATCTAGAGCCATTTATAGACAACCAGTAAATGGCATATACTTTGCTTAGTAAGCATGATCTTTGAATCATGCTGTTACTGCGATGAGTGCGTGGACACAGCGAGTTGAAGCTGCGGCTTTGCTAGCGAGCCGCGCCGCTATCAGGGGCATCGAATGCCATGGCGGCCGACTCGGCCAGTGGCTCGGGCTTGGCCTCACCGTTGCTTGACAGTAGCACCACCACGTCACTGCCGTCGGGTTTGAAGTGCCACATCGTGCGGTAGCCCCCCGTGCCGCCGTTGTGCCAGTAGCGGCCGCGGCGGGTGAAGATACCGTAGCCCACGCCGTCATTCATGTCGCCCTGCTCAAGTGTGAGCAGGCGCTCTGCGGCTGCGCCCAGCGGTCCTTTGCGGCCGGCCACCAGCGCCTGTGTGAACGTCAGCATGTCGTTGGCGGTGGATCGGATTGCACCAGCACCCGCGAGTGCTTCGAAGGTCCATGGCGCTGCAGGCTTGTCGCCATTGAAGGCCAGTGCGAAGCGCACGCGCTGCGACGCGTCGAGCGTGACAGCGGTGCTCGTCATCTTCAGCGGTTCGGTGATTCGTTCGCGCACCAACACCTCGTAGGGCTTGCCCAGTTTGTGGGCCAGTAGATCGCCCAACAAACCCATGCCGAGGTTGGAGTAGTCGATCTTGCACGGCCCCTTGCGATGGAGTTTGTGTGTGGCCAGCATCTCCCACAGCAGCTTACGGCTGTACCCGGCATAGGGGTCGCTCGAGATCGTGGCCCACACGGACATGTTGCTGGGGATGCGCGGTAGACAGGAGGTATGCGTGACGAGTTGCAGCAAGGTGATGCTTGCGGTGTCGGCCGATGCGAAGCTCACCTCGCCCTCGAGCAACTCACCGAGCGTGGCGTTGGCCTTCAACTCGCCGCGCTCCACCGCCTGCGCGAGCAGCAGCCCGGTAAACACCTTGCTGATCGAGCCGATTTCAAAGATCACTTTGCCTGGCTCGGCTACGCTGCCGCCGGTGCGTATACCCGCGGTTTGAAGCTGCTGCCGCGTACCGACCAGCGCTACGGCTGTGCCCGGTCTGCCGGCTAGCAGTGCACTGGCCAGCTCGGCGGCATCGCGCGTAGGCGCAGGGGCGGGCGACTGTGCCAGCGTCTGCGTGACGGATGCAAGCATCGCAAATAGCGTCAGCAGCTTGCAGCTCCAACGTTCATGGGGATTCATCGCCGACCTCACACCTCAATGAGCACGCAATCCTGCCCAGCATGATCTGTGATGTAAAGCCAAGATGCGACGAAGCGGCCCATTGGGCCGACAAGCTGAGCGGCCGGCACCCGTCTCCTGGCTCGTCACGGATTGCGAATTTACAATTGCTGGCATGCGCAATCTCACCCCCCAAGAGGCTTACAACCTCCTGCAGCAGCGGCCCGACGCGGTTTTGATGGACATCCGCAGCTTTGCCGAGTTCTGGTTCGTCGGCCACCCGGTGGGCGCGATGAGCGTGCCGTTCAATGACGAGGAGTGGAATCTCAACGCACACTTCGTGGACGAGGCGTTGAGTTTTGCGCAGCCGCATCAGCCCGTAGTGTTGATCTGCCGCAGCGGCAAGCGCACCAAAGATGCAGGCGCGCTTCTGGAGGCGGCGGGCTTCAAGGACATTTACCACGTTGCCACGGGCTTTGAGGGCGACCTCAACGACAAGGATCAGCGTGGCTATGTCAACGGGTGGCGGCATGATGGGTTACCTTGGGAGCAAGGCTGAACCATGGAAATGCTGATTAAGTGGCTGCGCGGGCGCAATGCGGCGTCACAGCGGCGCGCTGGAGCGCGGGCCGAGGTTCCACTAAGTGGCCCGTGTGGCATGAGCCATGCGTAAGCGAGGCCGCGCCTGCATCCTGCTTCGCGGTCGCATCCCAACTTGCGCCGGGAACCCTGCTCCGCGCTACGCAGGCGCCTTGGAATCCTCATATACGCTTCTAGTAAGCTCCGATTCCTCGTGGGCACCCGCTCGCCAGACTTATTCAGCGTTTCCTTACGTCGCAACCCGATCTAGGGCCTGTTAACGCTATGACTACCGAATGCGTTGCTGCACAAAAGCGCCTCAGGCAAGGCGCAAAACGAAGCAAGGTTGGCCACCTTGCGAGGCTTTGCAACGCCGCATGGTGCGCATTGGGGCGCAACCCAAAGGGAACGGGGACTTGTGGCGCAGGGCGTTGTTGCGCTTCTTGCCAAGGCGGCCAGCCTTGGCTGCCCAATGTGCATACTGAGACGCCTAGCCCAGCGCCACAGTCCACCCGTTCGCATCGCAATAGGCGTAGTCATCGTCATAGCGTTAACAGGCCCTAATCCTTATCGATGCCGCAGTTGACACGATGATGTGCAGTAATGAATTCGAGGGAGTACAAGCATGAGGCGCGTATGGTTGGCGTTTGCAGCGGCAGCGCTGCTGGCTGTTGCATATGCCGCGCCGTTTGAGCGTGGGCGTAAGGCCGAGCCACGCGGCGAGGAGTGGGAGCGCATCGTGCCGGCGCAGGTGGCGGCATACAAGCGCACCGAGTTCGCGCCCGCCAAGCCAGGCACCGAGGGGCTTGCCACGTACAGCGGGCCAGCTTTCAAGATCTATGTGCAGTTCAGCCGTGCGGCCGACGAGGCTGGCGCGCTCAACGCCATCCTGGGCATGCAGCGCGAGGCGCAGTCACGCAAGGCCAAGGTCACGGCTAACCTGCAAGGCCGCGACAAATACTCGCTTCACGAGCAAGGCACGAGCATCCAGTATGCGTGGACGCGCGGCAGCTACTACTTCTCTGCGGCCTGCGAGCATGGCGGCCAGGCCTGCCTCGAACCTTTCTTACAAGCCTTTCCCCATTGATACTGCAGCTGGTATATAGTCCTTTCAGCTGCCTATGTGTGCAGCAAGAACCTTATACAAAAATGAGTATCAGTCCTATCGTCTGAGGTTGGGCAGTGTCCGTGCTGCAAGCTGAGCGACAGGCGGCCCAGTTACAGTTCCTGGCAAACGCATGAAGACCCCTCCCCTTGGTCTCGCACTGGTCATTTGGGCGATTGCCGCCATCTTCTACCTGCTCGGGTTTTTCTTTCGCGTCACGCCCGGCGTGCTCAATGCCGAGTTGATGCGCGACTTTGGCTTGAGCGCGGCGATGCTCGGCAACATGGCGGCGTTTTACTACTATGCCTATGCGGCCATGCAAGTGCCCACCGGCGTGGCCAACGACCGCTTCGGCCCCAAGGCGCTGATCGTCATCGGCGCGCTGGCCACCGGATTGGGCGGCGTGTTGTTCGCGATTGCGCCCGGCTTCGGCGTGGCCGCTACGGGCCGCGCACTCATGGGGCTGGGCCATGGCATGGCCTGGGTGAGCATGCTCACGCTGGCTGCGGCCTGGTTTGCACCCCGGCACTTTGGTTTGGTTAGCGGGCTGTCGTTGGCCGTGGGCACACTCGGCGCCGTGCTGGCGCAAGCGCCGCTGCGCATCGCCGCCGACGCATTCGGCTGGCGCAACGTCATGCTGATTGCAGGTGTCGCAGGCGTGGTGCTGGCTGTGCTCGCGCTACTCGTCATCCAGCGCGACCCCCGCGAACGCGGCTTTGACAGCTATGCGCCGACGCAGCACAACCCGCCCACTTCTGTGCAAGTGCTCAAGGGCCTGATCGAAGTCTGGCGTTATCGCAACACCGCGCTATTGTTCGCTGTTCCTGGCGGCATCTGCGGTGTGCTGCTCACCTTCACCACCCTATGGGGCACGCCGTTTTTGGTGCAGCATCATGGGCTGACGACGAAGCAGGCGTCGTACTGGATTGCCGCCTTGTTGATCGCTTTCAGCATCGGGGGTGTGCTGTTCGGCAGGCTTTCAGATCACTGGCGGCAGCGCAAGTCGCCCATGTTGATGGGCTGCGCCGCGATGCTGCCGGGCTTTGGCGTGCTCGCGTATCAGCCGGATTTACCGCTCATCGTCGTTGCGTCATTGCTGGTGTGTGCCGCATTCGGGTCGGGCAGCATGGTGGTAGGTTTTGCGTTTGCCAAGGAGAGCGTGCCGGCGCGCCTGGCTGGCACGGCCACCGGCGTGCACAACATGGGCGTGATGACAGGCACATTGATTCAGTTACCGCTGCTCGGCGCCATGCTGGACCGTCGCTTTGCCGGTGTCGTCATCGACGGCGTACGTCAGTACGACCTTCACGCCTTCAAGCTTGCGTTTGCTGCGCTATTCGTGTGGCTTGTGTTTAGCATTGCCTGCTTACTGCTGGCACGCGAAACTAATGCGCAGCCTTTAGCAAACGCTGAATAAATGGCTGAACAAGCGGCTGGGCAAGCGCTCTGAGATTGCTGGTTCGATTTTTCTGGCTTTGCTCAACGCTTGACATTGCGCACACCATTGAGCAGATCGGCCAGCGGACGGTCATCGATGACAGGCAGGCGATCGTCAAGCAGCGACTGCGTGTTGCTGCCCGTGCGTGGGTCGATGTTGGAGAGCGCTCTCATCCATGCCGGATCCAGCGTGCCCTTGGCAGTGCGCCGGCTGTAGATCAGCGCCAGCATCCGCTGCGCCGGTGCATAGCGGTTTCTGGCAGCCAACTCGTACAGCGAGATTGCGCGAAGATAATCCACCGACACGCCGCGCCCGGCATGGTAGCGTTGCGCGAACTCAAATGCCTCCTCGGCATTCAGCGCGTCTTCATCAAATCCACCCGGGTTGCTTTTGTATTCCAAGAATTTGTCGTTGAGCTTGAGCCGCGCTACATTGGCTGCACCTGCCGGGCTACCGAGAGCAGAGGCCCGCTCAAACAGCGCGCGCGCTGCGGCCTGCTTGCCTTCACGCTCCAGCAACGCACCTTGCATGTTGATGGCAAAGCCGTCGCGCGCATCGGCTCCCGCCTTCAACACCTGGTCGAGCGCAGCAAGTCGTTTGCCGCCGGTCTTGCGCCACAGCGACAGAGCTTCGACGTAATGCGCGCGCGCAAGCCCTTGCTCTCGCGCACGTTGCAGCCACATGCGTCCATCACGCACCTGCGCAGGAGACTCGCCATACAAAAGGTATAGCGCGCCCGCACCCAAAGCGCCGCGCCGGTCACCATCGTTGGCAGCGAGCAAGAACCACTTCAGCGCCTGTGGGATGTTTTGCTGTATCCCTTGTGTGCCTTCGGCATATCGTAAACCCAGCTCGACTTGCGCATCACGGTCACCACTGGTGGCCAGCTTCACGAGTTGCGCCTCACGACTCGGGTCGGCCTTGACCACCTGCTGCTTATTGACGAGCTTGGATGCCGCTTCCGGCACTTCACTCGTCACGAGTTTGGCTATAGCCGAGCCACTGGCAGCGCACAGGCAAGCCGCGAGGAACCCCGTCAGGCAGCAGCAAGCAATCCACCGCTGCACGGCAAATGCGGCGAAGCGCTTAGGAGTTTGCAAGGGGCGCTGAGTCATGCGTCTTAGCGATGGAGTCGTAACGAGGTCGCTTAGCGGCCGGGCTCGGTTTGGCTCGCGCTGCCCGTATTGGGCTTTTCCGCACGGCCGGGTTCTGCGCGTGAGTCCTTCGCCTTGGTTGCGGGCGGGGCCGACGGGCTGATGCCAGCTTTTACGTTGGATGCAATCACTGGCAACGCAGCCGCTGAACCGCCCGACGGGACCGCGAGCACGACTTTGGTATCGACATTCGACGCAGGTGCAGCAGAGGCCGGCACTGCGTCGGGCTTCGTCGCGGTGACTGCGTAACGGTCACCACTCGCGTCGCGCAAGCGCTCGGAGTAAGGTTCGAGTGGCAGTGCCTCCAGACCGGCGAGCACGTCAGCCTCGCGTACCGGGGGCTGCCGCGACACTGGCTGTGCCACGCTGGCGATGATCGGTATCAGGCTCAACTTCTGCATCGTCTCGGCGTCGAGATCGCTGGCTTCGGCGCGCTGATTCTCGTGAAGGATGAGCGACAGCACCTCGCGCGCCTGCGGGTGCGTCACGGCCGCCTCGCGGTACCAGCGCAGTGCGCCTGCAAAGTCTCGCGGCATACCCACGCCACGATGCAGGCGGCGCGCCAGATCGAACTGCGCCTGCGCATTGCCGGCCTCGGCTTGTGTTAGCAATTCGATCATCGAGTTTTGCGCACTCACCAGCCGTGTTTGCATGCGTTGTACGTTGCGCGCAGCGGCGGCGCTGCCCGCTGACGCTGCCGCCATGTAGGCCTCGTTGGCCGCAGCAAAGCTGCCGTCAGTTTCCAAGGCAATGCCGTGCAGGTTGAGGCAGAACGGGTCGTTTTGCGAAGCGCCCTCCTGAATCAACGCGCGTGTGCGCTGCTGCGCGGCGCCACCCGGCAGGCGGCTGTCCACCTCAGCCAGCAGGCAGGTGGCGCGTGGAAACTGAATGCGCTGCAGAGCTACAAGCATGTCGCGTGCGCGTGAAAAATCTCTCGACACTCCCCAGCCGTTGGCATAGGCCATCGCCAGCGCCGTCATGGCACGCGGGTCAGAACGTGCCGAAGCCAGTTCTAGATGACGGATGGCAAGCCCATAGTTACGTGGCACATGCGTGCCGCGTAATGCCTCCAGCCCAACCCGCAGTAAGGGCGTGCTGTCGCCCGATGCAATCTTGCGTGCGCTGTCCGCAGGCATCTCAAACGGGAAGGCTGCAAGCGCCTTGCGAATTTCCGCCAGCTCCGGGTCGGGCGTGTCACTTGCTGTGGGTCTGGCGTCCGCGCCAGGTTGAACGATCACGAGTTGTGCGTACGCAGCAGCGCTGTTGCCGACGAACACAAGCAGCAGCATTACGCGCAAGGCAGCAATGTGCACAGCACGATGAAGTGCATGACTGAGTGGGCGGTGGGCGGTAGCGGTGTTCATCGCGATCTCAAGCCCTGTTCCTACACCGGTTCCTAGGTTTGCAGATGGCATTGCTGCCATCTGCTGAGTTCACATTGTGGCTATGTCCCGAGTGCGTGTCCTGCTACTTTTTCGCGGGCGTTGCCGCCGGGGCTGCGGCCTGAGGCCGCGGCATGACGCGCCAACCCGCAGTGGCGGCACCAACGCCGTTGGCATCACCGGCCGCTTTGCCGTACGTATCAACGAGTGCTTGCATGTTGCGCATGCCCGCAATCGGGGTGAGGGGTACGACGCGCATTTCCTGTGGCAGCGCTGCGCGCAGATCACGCTGCGACAGGAAGCACGTCGCGCCTTGTATTCCAGGATCGGATGCCTCGATGCTGAAGATCTGCGTCGGCTGATTGATATCCGGAATCATGACGGCGCGATTAGCCTCCACCAGCGCCGAACCCTGTTGCTGGTTCGGGTAGATCTGCGAGATCGCACCGGACGAATCCTGGTAGTAGCAGGTCATGAAACCGCTCTGGTTCGGAACCACACGCAACACCACGACCTCGCCCGACAGGTACAAGCCTTCGGCCTTGTTGATCGACAGGCTTACGGCCGGCTTGTTGGCGCCTGGCGTATCGCCCAGTGTCGGAGATTCGAAGCCCCAGCCGATGCGCTTGAAGCGGCCATCCCCGTCGATTTCGACGAAACGCGACATCATTTTTTCGTAGGTCTCGAAGGTCATCAGCCCCATGGGCGGCAGATTGTTGTCACGCTGCCAGCGCGACATCGCATCACGAAGTTCGGGCGTGGCCTGGTCGCTAATCTCGCCTTTGAAATAACCGAGCTGCCGCAAAGCCCGCTTGGCCAGTATCGTACGGTCGCCGCGCTGCATTTCCTCGTACCACTCATGCAGTTGACGCTGCAGTTCGGGGTGCACCTGATCAACCTGCAGACACTGCCAGTAAGGCACGCGCGCCCACTTGCCGATCAGCTCCACCATGCTGAAGTCCACCAGCGAGCGCAGCGCTGCCCCCGAGCCCTGCGATGCATTGCTGGACACTTCAAACTGAAAACCAAACTTCTTGATGCGGCCGCCCGCATCCAGAGCTTTACCGGCCTGACCGATGGCGATTTCGTTGGACGATTCCAGCCCCGGCAGCAAGGTGCGCGAGTTGAAGTCGCCCATGTGCAGGTCCAGCGCCAGTACCGACGCGCCGGTGTCCCATGAAAATCCGGCATCGCCCTCTTTGGCCTCTTCGCCGGCGGTGGGGCTGCTGGTGCTGCTGCTGCGGCCCGAGATGCCGATGTTGCGGCGTTTGCTGATG
>CAYSMM010000004.1:0-23488 GCA_964432095.1 uncultured Burkholderiaceae bacterium
CCGCCGACGGTGACATTTTCGACCCTGCGGTGCTGCTCAAACCGGCGCTTGGCGAATACGCCAAGCGGCTCAAGGCGTTGCCGCAGCTTGCCGGGCAGGCTGCGTGGCGCTACCTGGTGTCGGGCGCGCCACTGGTCAGCGCGTTCGAACGGCTGGGCCGTGCGATTCCCACTGGCGTGTTCAGCAACAGCGAGATCGACCGGCACCTCTCGGCGCTGTTCAGCAAGCCCGGCCGCACCAATGATTTTCGCGAGCTGGCCGCGCAACTGGTGCTGGTGGCGACCGATCTGGATAGCGGCGACAGCGCGCTGTTCGGCCTGCCGGGTGCCGACGATGTGCCGATTTCGCGCGCAGTGCAGGCCAGCGCGGCCTTACCGGGCCTGTTTCCGCCGGTGGAGATTCGTGGTCGGCATTTCGTGGACGGCGCGTTGAAGAAGACCATGCATGCCAGCGTGGCACTGGACGCCGGTTGCGATCTGCTGATTTGCTTGAACCCCATCGTGCCGTTTGACGCGCGCCGTCCGAGCGAGCGCCGCATCCTGAAAACGCGCGCAGAATCGTTGCCGCGCCTGGCCGACGGCGGCCTGCCCACAGTGCTGTCGCAAACCTTCCGCGCGATGATTCACTCGCGCATGGCGCTGGGAATGAAGCATTACCAGCGCGCCTACCCCGACACCGACATCGTGCTGTTCGAGCCCGACGCGGGCGATGCCGACATCTTTTTCTCCAACGTCTTCAGCTACGCCAAGCGGCGCGAGCTGGCTGAGCATGCGTACCAATCGACGCGCAAGCAACTAAGCCAGCAACGCCGCGAGCTGATGCCCAAGCTCGCACGTCACGGTGTACACCTGAAGCTCGATGCGCTATCCGACCCACAATTACGGCTGGTGGCCAAGCTGCGCACCAGTGAGCGTACCGGCCGCATGGGCCGCACGCTGCAACGACTGGAGAACGTACTCGACGACTTGCACGCCAGCCTGCCTGCTACGCAGAGCACACCTGGCCAAGCCTGACGCAGCACTGCCGCGCTGCGTGTATCGCATTTGACGCGTGCGGCATGGCTAGCCACGTAGCCAAGCCGTTGCGCATCGGCTACTATCACTGCCATCTCATCGAGAATCCAGCCGCAAGCACATCAGCGGGGTATGCCAACGGAAGCAGCAGCGATGGTCAAAAAAGCACCCAGAAGAACGGCCGAGCGCATTCTTGAAGTCAGCCTGGAGCTGTTCAACCGTTTTGGCGAGCCCAATGTGTCCACCACACTCATCTCCAATGAGCTGGAGATCAGCCCAGGCAACCTGTACTACCACTACCCGGCCAAAGACGAACTCATCAACGCGCTGTTCGACCGCTACAAAAAAGAGCTGGACGAGCTGCTGATTGCCAGCACCAATGTTCAAACGGTGGACGACGCCTGGTTGTTCTTCCACATGATGTTCGAGCTGATCTGGCGCTACCGCTTCCTCTACCGCGACCTCAACGATCTGCTGTCGAAAAACCGCAAGCTGGAGATGCACTTTCAGTTCGTGCTCAAGAACAAGGTGGACGCTACTAAAACCATTTTGCACACGCTGCGCCGCCAGCGTGCGCTGGCGATGGACGATGCCGACATGGCCAGTCTCGCCACCAACATGGTGGTGCTCACCACTTACTGGCTGAGCTTTGAGTACGTGCAAAACCCGCGCAAGGCGCTGGAGCCCGAAAGTGCCGGCGAGAGTTTGATGCGCGGCGCCTACCATGTGCTGGCCGTGCTGATTCCTTATGCGCAGGCCGAGCACAAGCTGCACCTGCAGGCGCTGGCCGACAAATACGCCGCCGGACAGAACCGCCAAACCTAGATACTCTGATTAGTAATATGCTATCACTGCACTATAAAATGCAGATATGACTATATACATATAACAGTAATACGATAAAGGAGAGCGATAATGGCCAAGTGGACCGCCTTCCCGCACGACAACAGCGCGTTTGTGTACGACGCAAAAACCCTCAAGGCCCATTGGGACAGGCTGCATGCCGGAGACGCCGAGCCGTTCCCCAAAGACGCAGCCGTGCAAGCCGCGTGGATTGCGTTTCACGCCGGCGACTTTCAAAAAGCCTACGACGCAGGGCTCAAAGCCGGCGGCGCGGGTATCACGGTGGCCAACAAAGCGCAATGCATCTACGCCAACTACCTTGAGAAAAACGAGAAGAAAAAGCTGCAGATGTTTGAAGAGGTGGCTGCCCGTGCTGAAGAGCAGCAAGGCGCAGACCCCAAAAACGCTAACGCCTACTATTGGCAGGCCTACGCGCTAGGCCGCTATAGCCAGGGCATCAGCGTGGCCAAGGCGCTGGCGCAAGGTTTGGGCGGCAAGGTGAAAACCGCGCTTGAAACCACCATCAAGCTTGCGCCCAAACATGCCGACGCGCACATCGCACTGGGCACATTCCACGCCGAGGTGATCGACAAAGTAGGCAGCTTGCTGGGCCGCACGCAAGGCGCGAGCAAGGACGAGGGCTTGAAAATGTTCAAGCAGGCCATCAAGCTCAACCCCGAATCAGCCATTGCCAAAGTGGAGTACGCCAACGGCCTGGTGATGCTCGAAGGCGAGAAGAAGCTCAAGGAGGCCACCAAACTGTACGAAGAGGCCGCCGCCTGCGAGGCGATGGATGCGATGGAGGCGCTGGATGTGGAGATGGCGAAGGAGGAGTTGGAGGAGTAGAGCAGCTGCAGCACCTCCGTAGATAATCATTGCTGCTCGCAGCGCGCACTGGCCGGCCTCAACGACCGCCTGAAAGCCCTCTAGCCAGCTACTGACCTCCGCCTTGTACTTCTTTAAACTCGACTGCCACTGTTAGACTTTGAGTACTTGGACTCTCTGCGATTTTTTACTCTCTCGCGACCCTGATGTTCATTGCACCCAACAGTAAGCGCTTCTTAGGGCACATATGAACATACAGCGCTTGACTAGCGATACACATCTCGCCGATTACCAACCCGCAGCACCAGCACAACCAGTTTGCTGTCTTGGATGTCGCAGATGATGCGGAAGTCGCCAATGCGGTACTTCCAGAACTTGCCAAGTTCAGCGCCTTGCAAGGCTTCACCCAATGAGCGGGGATCGTTGAGACTTGCGACACGTTCGCTGAGATAGCTCAGCACTCGCAACCGAGCAGGCTTGTCGAGTTTTTTGAGATCTTTCTGGACTTGCGGCTTGAACTCAATCGTCTAAGCCAAGGCGCACCTTCATCTCGGACATGGAGATGTTCTTGCCCGCGGACTTGGCGCGCGTCTCAGCGAGGTAATAGTCTTCGAGGTCATCGATGTACTCGACGATGGCCTCGCGGGCGTAAAAGGTTTTCGTCCGGCCGGTCTTCTTGGCCAGGTTCTCAAGCCGTAGCTCAAGTTCTGCAGGAAGTCGAATGGCGAGCATACTTAGGTACTCCGTTGCTATACAAGTATAGCGTTAGGACAACTCCACGCCGGCAAGTTCACACCCACGGCATCAACAGCACCACGTCCTTGAGTTTTTCGAACTCAGGCGCGAAGTTGGCGATGATTTTCTTGGGATCGGGGCAAAGCTTTTTGTCGGTGATCAGGCCAAACTGCACGCCGCCGCCGTAGGAGAGGATGCTTACGCCCATGCCGATGTCGCCAGACTGTGGCACCCAGAAAATCGTCTCGTCGAGCTCTGAGCCGCAAAACTTGAGTTTGTCGGCTGGGCCGGGCACGTTGGTCATGACCGCGGTGGCCTTTTTGCTGAATGAGCCGAGCAACGCGTCTTGCGCGGGTTTGATGAGCAAGCCTGCCAGCGCGAGCACGCTGAACGCCAGAATCGGCTGGTAGCTGCCCTTCAAATCGCCCATGCGCTTGTGCACTTCAAACACACGCTGCACCGGGTTGTCTATGCCGATGGGCAGCACCAGCGGCACCAGGCCAAAACGGTTGCCGAGTTTATAGGCCTGATCCATGGGCCGCAGGTTCACGGGCACCATGGCGCGGATTTCCTTGCCTTTGACGTCATCGCCCTTGTCGCGCAGGTAAGCGCCGATGGCACCGCTCACGCAGGACAGCAGCACGTCGTTGATGCTGCAGCCCATGGCCTTGCCCACGGCCTTCACGTCCTTTAGCGGAATCGGGTCGCACCAGGACACGACCTTCTTGGTGCCGGGTTTGCCTTTGAGCCGCGTGGCGCTGTCGTCGGGCATGGCCGCAAGCGCGGCCACGTCTTGCATGGCCTGGCCGAGCACGCGCATCGGCTCCACCCCCATGCCCAAGCCGGCCTCGATGCCGGCCACCGGGTTGCGCGACACCATGTCCATCGCTTGGCCCACCATCTTGAGGCCCGTGGCGGCAAAGTCGCCCCCCTTGCCCAGCGCCTTGACGGTGGTTTGCGTAAACGGCTCGATGAGCGCGCTCTTGAACCAGTCGTCCTCGGTTTCGGTGTCTTTGGCCTTGCGCGCGGGCGGCGGCTTGCCGCCGTCGGTGATGCTCATCATGACGCTGATGAGTGCGATGCCGTCACCGATGCAGTGGTGTATGCGCGCGATCATGGCGCTGCGGCCACCGAAATCCTCGATGAAGTGCAACTGCCACAGCGGGCGGTTGGGGTCTAGCGGCTCTCCGGCGAGCTGGCCCACGCGCGCCTGCAGCGCAGCCTGCGTGTTGCGCGTGAGCTTTTCTTCGCATACATGGTGCGTGATGTCGAACTTCTTGTCTGGCACCCAGACCGCGCCCATGGGGTCGGCCACTACTTTTTGCATGAAGCGCGGGTACTTCAGCAGCCGCTGCTCGATACGCTCGCGCACGGTGGCAATGCTGACTTTGGGCCGCAGCAGCCACACCCCGACGATCATCATCAGGTTTTGCGGGCTGTCCATACGCAGCCAGGCTGTGTCCACACGCGACATACGCGCGCTGCCTTTGGCCAGCCCTGCGGCACTGGCCACGCCGGCGGCAATGCCGGGCATGCCCTTGAGCAAGTCATTCAGCGGTGCGGTGGGCATGGTCAATGTCTCCTTGAGCATTCTCTGCCTTGCGGTCTTGGCTAGTTGGCGCGCGTCAGTGCTTGTCACGCGTTGCGGTCAGTGCGTTGCCGGCACTGCCAGATTCTGGCCTATCATAAGCACGCACGAGCCTGTTCGACCACTAGGAGACACACCATGGCCCTGAAAGACGACTTCGAAAAAGCCCAAGCCGACGTGAAGAAGCTGAGCGAAGACCCCGGCAATGCCGCCAAGCTCAAGCTGTATGCGCTGTACAAGCAAGCCACCAGCGGAGACAACACCGACAAAAAACCCGGCTTCGGTGATATGGTGGGCCGCGCCAAGTGGGACGCTTGGAACGGCGTCAAGGGCTTGAGCAGCGACACGGCGATGCAACAGTACATCGACTATGTCAAAGAGCTTCAAGGGTAATACTCACATACGTATGCAGCCTTTACTGGATTATAGACAACCAGTAAATGCATGTTACTCAATGCAGTATTGATGCTAAAGGCCTACAGAGAATGCGCTGCGCGCTCGGCCCGCAGCGATCCGGCCGCCAGGCATCGGCTGACTTGAGCTTCGTTCCTTCAGTTGCCGGCTGTTGGTCCGCTGCGCGGGGCAACCTTGCTCAGGCGCAGCCACAAACGCGAGACAATACGGTTTTCGCGACACACCCAACAACACTCGTCAGTACACCATGAGTTTGAAATGCGGCATCGTCGGCCTGCCCAATGTCGGTAAGTCCACCCTGTTCAACGCGCTCACCAAGGCGAGCGTTCCGGCGGAGAACTATCCGTTTTGCACCATAGACCCGAGTGTGGGCGTGGTGGAGCTGCCCGACGCGCGGCTTCAGGCGCTGGCGGGCATAGTCAAGCCCGAGCGCATCGTGCCTGCGGTGGTGGAGTTTGTCGATATCGCGGGCCTAGTAGCCGGTGCCAGCAAGGGCGAGGGCTTGGGTAACCAGTTCCTCGCGCACATCCGCGAGACCGACGCGGTGGTGAACGTGGTGCGCTGCTTTGACGATCCGAACGTGATTCATGTCGCGGGCCGCGTGGACCCGATCGCCGATATCGAGGTGATTCAAACCGAGCTGTGTCTGGCCGACCTGGGTACGGTCGAAAAATCGCTGCTGCGCTACCAAAAAGCCGCCAAAAGCGGTAACGACAAAGAGGCCAAGCTGCTGGTGGATGTGCTCACCAAAGTGCGAGCACAACTCAACGAGGGCAAGCCGGTACGTACGCTTTCGCTGACGGACGAAGAGCGCGCGCTGATCAAACCGCTGTTTCTCATCACCGCCAAGCCTGCGATGTTCGTGGGCAATGTGATGGAAGGCGGTTTTGAAAACAACCCGCATCTCGAAAAACTCAAGGAATACGCCGCCCGGCAAAACGCACCGGTGGTCGCGATCTGCGCGAAGATCGAGGCCGAGATTGCCGATATGGCCGACGAAGACAAGCGCATGTTCTTAGCCGATATCGGCATGGAAGAACCTGGCCTGAACCGGCTGATCCGCGCGGCCTTCAAGCTGCTGGGTTTGCAAACCTACTTCACCGCGGGCGTGAAGGAGGTGCGTGCGTGGACGATTCACATCGGCGACACCGCGCCGCAAGCCGCCGGCGTGATCCACACCGACTTTGAACGCGGCTTCATCCGCGCGCAGACCATTGCGTTTGACGATTTCATCGCGCACAAAGGCGAGGCCGGCGCCAAAGAGGCGGGCAAGATGCGCGCCGAAGGCAAGGAGTATGTGGTGCACGACGGCGACGTGATGAACTTTCTGTTCAACGTCTAGCTCCCCTCGATAGGTGAAGCTTGAACCGATAGTGCCAATTGTATATGGCCAATACTCCACAATAACTGACCAATTAAAGCAATATACAAATAACAGTATAAAAAATTTCAGCGTACTCAGTGCACTCTGTGCCCGCCGGTGGGGGCAGTTCCTGGGGGCTCACTGTTTTGCGCGCTGGACATGACGCCGGCGACGGCACGGTCGATCAGTCCTTCGGCCTCCATCAAACGGAATGCACCAGCGCTGCACAGCTTGTCGAGCGCGCGGCGAGTGATGCTATGGCTCTTGCCAGCTGAGTCAGTTGAAAACACGAAGAACAGGCCCCTGGGGCTTTTCCACAGCAGTTGCACTTTGCGCCAATCGCTGCCACTCAACATTTCGTACCACGTGCCTGAGGCAAGATCATCGATCTTCACATGCTTGGCTTCCACCACGGGCTCCGCCAGCTTGATCGACTCGACTTCGGGCGTGTCGATTAAATCAGTGGACTTACGCTCATGCTCAGCCACATTCACCGCCAGGTCGCCGCTAAAAGTGCTTGGGCCGTTGTCACCTGTGCTGTCCAGCCATGCGCGCGACAGCCGGTCGCGCAGCGCCTCAGGCGCACCGGCGCTGGGAGCTGTGGCCTTGAGGGCTGCCTTCTGCGCGGCTTTGTCGGCTTTGATGAGACGCGAGTGTGTGGCCATGAGCTGCGCCAAGAACTGCCGCTGCTTCTCGGCCGGGTACTCAATCAACCCAAGCCCCTCCTGCACACCCTGCACCAGCGCACCCAGCTGCTTGACGAAGTGTTGCCGGTCGTGAGCGGTCACCTTGGGTTGCACGCTCCACACCAGATCGCTTGCCGTCTCCTGAAACCTCTCCGTCTGAACAGACTTAGCCCCGTACTGCATCGCAGACTCGGCTAGCACGTGAGACCAGTCGTTACGCAGAAAGCTGGCCAGGTAGTCCTCGACTTCCGCCGACCGCAGCAGATGATTGATCTGCTGGCGCTTAGCCGCGAGTAACACTGCGCGGTTTTCAGCGCGGGTGAGCGTATCAACGGTAGGCGCCGCCTGCGACTCTTCCTCGCGGCTGAAGCGCGCGATGGATTGCTCGATGAAAGCAAGCTGATCTTTGAATACGTGGAGTACATCCTTGTCCGCGCTACTCACCACGGTTTCGACCACCTGGTCGGCGTGATGCATGAACTGCTTGAACCGCGGATGCTCAGCCGAAACGAAACCAGATGGATAAGACGCCAGCAGGTTGATCAGCCGTCGCGTGGGGTGTGCGCGGTCGCTGAAAATCGACGGGTCCTCCAGCGCGACACGCAGCACGGGCAGCTGCAGCCGGCCGATTTGTGCCTTGATCGCCGGCAGCAGGTTCTTGTCGGCCAGGATGTGGTCGAACATGCGCGCAACCACGTCGATCGTCAGCCTTTCCAGAGGCCGCTGTGCAACCTTGAGCAAATCGTCTTTGTACTGGTGGATGACGTTGGTCGGCACCGTCACGGTTGCCTCAGCCGCGTGCTGGCCCTGGACCTGCTGCAGCGCGCTTTGCTGACTCAAGATGGCTTGCGACATCACCGCCGTGTTGGCGTTGAGCATGGCAACCTGGCTCAACACGCCCCTGAGTGCCTCATTGGCCGACACCGCCCCACCAAACACCGACGGCGGGCCCTGATCGTCGTCATCATCGCTGGCCGCATCGAGCGCAGCGGCCCGGCCACTAAACAGCTTGCGCAGGTTCGCGGCAAACCCGCGCGCCTCGACAGGTTTGGCTTGCTCTTCGGCCATGGCCGCAGCGGCAGGCTGCGCGGCTGCAGGTGCTGCGGCCGAGATTTGCGCTGCTACGGCAGTACCAGCCCCGGAGATACTGCGAATACCGTAAGCCACCGGGTTGATACCTTGCGCCTTCAAGCGACGGCTGTACTCGGAATAGGTTTCGCGCAGCGCCGCCGACAAGGAGTTGCCGAATGCGCGCACCAGCACCACGCGCTGCTCGCCGCTAATGGGCAGCACACTCATCGCGCGCTGCAGGGTGCGGCCAAACAACTCGGGGCGGATGGGGTTATGCCGCACATCGACAGTCTTGCTGCCCTTGAGCGAACTCATGCGCGAGTTGAAGTCTTGCAGCTCCCATTCCGCCTTGGCCTCGATCAGTTGAATGAGCTGCACGATCTCGACGTCTTCTTGCAGTCTGGCGTCGTCGATCAGCGCAAAGTTCTCTAGTGACATGTCCACGCTGTTGCCAGACTGTGGCGAGTCGATGCCGTATTGGCGGTATGCCTCGCGGGACAGATTGTCAACGAAACTTTCGACGAGACTTCGCTGACCAATACGCAGCTCTGTGAGCACGTCGCGGTAAGCCTGCCGCTCACGTGAGGTGAGCGCCTCAAACGAGTTCTTCTCCAGCTCGTCGATGACGGTGCGAGTCACACGGTCGATGAGCGTGCGGGAGCGCGAGAGCGCCTCCTCAACAAAGTCCCTGAAAATTTGCTCGTGTTCTATCGACATACCGTCGTCTTGATAGCGCTATGTCCGTTTTCTTGTGGCTGCACGAAGATTCAACAACCCTCGCGCTGAAAATTTTTAACCACTCGACTGTACATGAAAAGCGTAGTTACAAATATGTGTAGCATTTCTTACGGTGGCCTTGCAACACAGGAAAATGCCAGATAAGCACTATGGTCCGACGTCAGCACCTCAAGCGTGCAATAGCAGCAAAGCATCGTCCCATGACGGCTTGCCTATAGATCACAAACAAGCTGAGCCAGCATTGCTGCGCAGTTACTGGATGCTGTACATAGCCATTACTGCCCATTAAAAAGCGGTAATACGCTTATACACAGCTCAGTAATACACATCTGATGGATGCCGTGTGACTTACGCGACCTGCAACGACGACACCACCAGCTTGGCCTCAGGCGCAGCCTGGAGCGCTGGCTGTATGTTGGCCAGCATATCGGCCACCATCTCCGCCAGGCCGAAGCGCATGCTCCAGCCCCATTGCTGTTGCGCGGCGCTATCGTCAATTTTCTGCGGCCACGACTCAGCAATCTTCTGTCGGAAGTCGGGCGCATAGCTGATGCGAAACTGCGGTATGTGGCGACGGATCTCCGCAGCAAGTTGCCCGGGCGTGAAGCTGATGCCGGCTAGGTTGTACGACGAGCGGATCTGTACCTGCGCGGCGGGCGCCTCCATCAACTCAATGGTGGCACGTATCGCGTCGGGCATGTACATCATCGGCAACGCAGTGCCTTCCGCCAGAAAGCTTGTGTACTGCCCGCTGCGTTTGGCGTGATGAAAAATGTCCACCGCGTAATCGGTGGTGCCGCCGCCCGGCGGCGTTTTGTAGCTGATGAGGCCGGGGTAGCGCAGCCCGCGCACGTCTACGCCGTAATTCTTGAAGTAGTACTCGCACCAGCGCTCGCCCGCGAGCTTGCTGATGCCGTACACCGTGCTGGGATCCATCACTGTGTGCTGCGGCGTATCCACCGCGGGCGTGGTGGGGCCGAAAGCGGCAATCGAGCTGGGCCAGAACACGCGCTCAAGCTTTTTGTGGCGCGCCACCTCCAGCACGTTGATGAGGCTTTGCATGTTCAAGTCCCACGCCCACAACGGGTTCTTCTCCCCTGTAGCCGACAGCGCAGCCGCCAGGTGATAAATCTGCGTGATGCCGTGCTTGTCAACCAGCCGCGCAAGTTCGGCTGCGTTCAATACATCCAATACCTCGTGGTGCGCTTGTGGCACGCGCCCCTTGGGTGCGATGTCGCTTGTGACCACGGCACTTGCGCCATGGCGCGCGATCAGCGCCTCGGCCAACTCGGTGCCGATTTGCCCGTTGGCTCCAATGATGAGAATTTTTGTGCTCATGAATAGCCCTTCACAATACCGAGTTCGCGGCCAGCCTGCGCAAACGCAGCCACGGCCCGTTCGAGATGATGACGTTCATGCACTGCGCTCATCTGCACGCGTATGCGCGCCTTGCCTTGCGGCACCACCGGAAAGAAAAATCCCACGGCATAAACGCCCAACTCCAGCAGGCGCTTGCTCAGCTCCTGGGCCTTCACTGCGTCGTACACCATGATGGGAATGATGGGGTGCACGCCTTCGCGAATGTCGAAGCCTGCTTCGGTAATCGCCTTGCGGAAGTAGCCGGTGTTGTGTTCCAGCTTGTCGCGCAGCGTGGTGCTCTGCGTCAACAAGTCCAGCACGGCAATCGAGGCGCCGACGATCGACGGCGCAAGCGTGTTGGAAAACAGATAGGGCCGCGAGCGCTGGCGCAGTAACTCGATCACCTCTTTGCGTCCGCTAGTAAATCCGCCCGACGCGCCGCCCAGCGCCTTGCCGAGCGTGCCGGTGATGATGTCCACTTTGCCGAACACGCCGCAGTGCTCATGCGTGCCGCGACCGCTGCGGCCCAAAAAGCCGCTGGCGTGACATTCGTCGATGCCGAGCAACGCACCGTGCGCGTCGCACAGCTGGCGTATCTCGCCCAATTGCGCGATCGTGCCGTCCATGCTGAATGCGCCGTCGGTAAACACCAGCTTGAAACGTGCGCCAGCGGCATCGGCCTCTTGCAGGCAGCGCTTCAGATCGGCCATGTCGTTGTGCTTGTAGCGGTAACGCTTAGCCCTGCACAGGCGTATGCCGTCGATGATGGACGCGTGGTTCAACTCGTCGCTGATCACCGCGTCGTCTTCGCCGAGCAGGGGCTCGAACAAGCCACCGTTGGCGTCGAACGCAGCGGCGTAGAGGATGGTGTCTTCGGTGCCCAGAAACTGCGCGAGCTTTTGCTCCAGCGTTTTATGAATATCCTGCGTGCCGCAAATGAAACGCACCGACGACAGACCATAACCATGCGTGCGCAGCGCCTCATGCGCAGCCTCCATCACCTGCGGGTGCGACGACAGGCCGAGATAGTTGTTGGCGCACAGGTTGATCACTTCGCGCCCATCGGCGGTTTTGACCACGGCACCCTGCGGCGTGGTGATGATGCGCTCGGTTTTGTATAGCCCAGCCGAGCGTATGCCGCTCAACTCGCGGGCGATGTGTTCGTAAAAGTCTGCGCTGCTCGGCATGCTCATTTTCCGTTCTGCACGCAACTGAGGCACAATCAACCTATTGCTACGTGTTCGTTAAGTTGCACAAGTTCGATATATCGAACAAATTGTGCATCATAATACACTAGCCGTTTTGCAGGTCAATACTCACTGTTCGCCACTCCAACACTCGCACTCGCATGGCTCGCGCTCAAAACACCCCGCCCCACAAAAAGCCAGGCAAGGTTCAACCGCCTCCGGCGCCGCCGCAGTTGGGCGCTGTGATTGCCGGCTTGCGGCAGACACGCAAACTGTCGCTCGATCAGTTATCGCAAAAAGCAGGGGTGAGCAAGTCCATGCTGTCGCAGATCGAGCGCAATCAGACCAACCCCACCGTGGCTGTGGTATGGCGCTTGGCTCACGCGCTGGAGGTGCCGATGAGCGAGCTTCTCGGCGGCGGCCGCGACGAATCTGAAGCCGCCATCGTGATGGTGCCGGCGCAGGCCACACCCGTGCTCAACACGCCCGACAAGCGCTGCGAGCTGCGTATTCTGGGGCCCATCGAGCTGGCCGGGCAGTTTGAGTGGTACTCGCTGACGGTGCAGCCGGGTGGCGCACTCGAATCTCAGCCGCATGAGGCTGGCTCACGCGAGCACCTCACGGTGTTGAGCGGCGCGCTGGAGGTGCAGTCAGGCAGTGCGGTGCAGCGCCTGAAGCCCGGCGAGACGGCACGTTATGCGGTGGACGTGCCGCATGCGATTCGCAACCCAGGCAAGAGCACGGCCAGCGCCTTGCTGGTGGTGCTGCATGCCTGAGCTCAACACGGCAATCTGATGCACACTGCATCGATGTACCTTCCCCCACAATTCAATGCCCCCGACACGGCTCACGCTGCGCTATTGATGCGCGAGCATCCGTTTGCAAGCCTCATTTCCACCGACGACGACGGCCTGCCCTTCATCACGCACTTGCCCTTGCATCTTGAACAACGCGACAGCGATCTGGTGCTGCTGGGCCATATAGCCAAGACCAACCCGCATTGGCGCTATCTGCAGTCGCGATCCGACACATCATCGAAAACATATACTCAGCAGTCTATACTGCTTTCACCGGTTATTAAAAGAGCAGTAAAAGCACATTACTATTTATAGTATCATGATTTAATGAGCATCGGCACATTGCACTCAGGCTGGCGGCTGATTCACACGACTCAAGACACCTCGGTAAACGCCACGTCCTGCGGCTCGTCGGCGATCGCGCCATCGGCAAAGCCCAGTTGAAGTTGCCGCGCCAGCCGCAAGCAGTCGTCGATGTGCTGCTGGCCGAGCTTGCAAGTCAGCCAATAGCCCAGCGTCGCGCTGGCGACCTGGCCTACCACCGGCACAAAACGCGACACCTGCCGCGCCGCAGCGCCCGCGCCCAGCAGCTTGAAAGCCTGCAAGGCTGCAGTGCTCGTGACGAGCTAGCCGATGACGAAATTGCCTGTCGCGCCAATCGCGTTGTACGCGAGCGTTCGACGTGATTTCGGCAGCAGGCGCAATTGATGCGCTGACAAGCCGAACGCGTGGTTGATGTCCTCCATCAACCGTGCCATCAAGGCCACGTCCACAGCAGCACCCAAGCCCGGCAGCGGCACCACGGACGCCGCCGCTGCTAGCAAGGCGCGCTGGCGCAGCATCACGCGACAATCCTCGGCAACCGATTGCAGCCCACTGGTGCTGGATGCATCGCGCTTGCGGCCTGAGTGACGCTTGCGGCGTTCATGCGGAGGCCCCTCTGTGCCTTGCGATGACTCAGGCATCGCTACGACAGCAGGCAACGTGGTGGCATTGCGCATGACTGGTGCCTACGCCCGGCTATTTGGCGGGCTGGGGAGCAGGCACTGCGGCCGGAGCAGAGGCCGCAGCAGCCGGCGCTGCCGATGCTGCGGGCAAAGGCGCGGCAGTCACTGCGGGCGCCACTGGCACCGCTTGTGTTTGCACGGCCACGGGCATCGCAACAGCGGCAGCCGCGGATTGTGCGCGCGCATTCGCAGCAGCCGTTGCACCGGCCACCTCTATGGCAGCGCCTGCGGCCTTGCCGCTGGTTTGCACTGTGGTGGTGGTTGCAGCCGTTGCGGCGCTATGCGTCGCGCTGGCCGCGTCAATCGCCGCGCCTGCTGCCTTGCCGGCCACAGACACTGTGGTGCTCACCACGGCACTGGTCACAGAGATGGCTGCGCTCGCAGCTGAGGCTGCAAGGTTGACCACGGCACAGCCGCTTAGCGTCAGCCCAGTCATGGCCAAAGCTGCAACTGTAAGTGATCGCTGTGGTATGAAGATGTGTACTTGCTTGGTCATGGGTTGTATTGTCCCGCAAACATCGTATAAGCGCGACACGAATACAATCCCACGAGATGAGCGACGTAACGATAAGCAACAACGGATCCGCATCCTCCCCCATTGTCGAACTGCGCAATGTGCACTTCGGTTATGGCGAGCGGCCCATCCTCACCGACGTGTCGCTCACCGTGCCGCGCGGCAAAGTGATCGCCCTCATGGGCGCATCCGGCGGCGGCAAAACCACCATCCTGCGTCTGATCGGCCGACTGTGGAAAGCACAGCAAGGTCATGTGCTGTTTGACGGCAAAGATGTCAATGACTTTGATACCGCAGCGCTGTACGCCGCACGTCGGCGCATGGGCATGTTGTTTCAATTTGGCGCGCTATTCCCAGACCTGACGGTGTTCGATAACGTCGCATTCCCGATGCGAGAGCACACCAACATGAGCGAATCCATGATCCGCGACCTGGTGCTGATGAAGCTCAACGCCGTGGGCTTGCGCGGCGCGCGCGACCTGAAACCCAGCCAGATTTCAGGCGGAATGGGCCGCCGCGTAGCGCTTGCACGCGCTATTGCGCTCGACCCCGAGCTGATGATGTATGACGAGCCGTTTGCGGGGTTGGACCCGGTGTCCCTCGGCATCACTGCAAAGCTGATACGGGAACTCAACGACGCACTAGGCATCACCTCACTAGTGGTCAGTCACGACATTCACGAAACCTTCATGATCGCCGACTGGGTGTACATCCTGGCTGACGGGCAAATCGTCGCTGCGGGCACGCCAAAAGAGATCGAGGCCATGTCCGATCCGTTGGTGCATCAATTCATACATGGCGAGCCCGACGGCCCGCTCAAGTTTCACTACCCGGCCAAACCGCTGGCGGAGGACTTCGCATGACACAGTTTCTCGCGCAGGTCGGCTTTGGCACGCGCCAGTGGGTGCACGGCCTGGGTTATGGGCTGCGTCTATTTCTGCTGATGCTGGCCAAAAGCGGCGTGGCCTTTGGCCGCTTGCGCCTCACCACGTATCAGGTGCACTTTCTCGGTAACTATTCTCTGGCCATCATTACCGTCAGCGGCTTGTTCGTCGGTTTTGTGCTCGGCCTGCAGGGGTATTACACCTTATCCCGATATGGAGCAGCAGAGAGTTTAGGGTTACTGGTGGCACTGTCACTGGTACGTGAGCTCGGGCCTGTGGTAACCGCGCTGTTGTTTGCGGGCCGCGCCGGCACGTCACTCACAGCCGAGATTGGACTGATGAAGGCCGGCGAGCAGCTTTGGGCCATGGAGATGATGGCGGTCGATCCGGTCGCTCGTGTGCTCACGCCGCGCTTTTGGGGCGGTGTAATTGCCATGCCCATTCTCGCCACCATCTTCAGCGCGGTGGGCATCATCGGCGGCTACCTGGTGGGCGTGGTGCTGATCGGCATTGATCCGGGCGCATTCTGGAGCCAGATGCAAGCCGGCGTGGATGTGTGGGCCGATATCGGCAATGGCGTCATCAAAAGCGTGGTGTTTGGGGTGGCGGTGACCTATATTGCACTGCTTGAGGGTTATGCCTGCCAGCCCACGCCTGAGGGTGTGAGCCGGGCGACGACGCGTACCGTGGTGATTTCGTCACTCACGATTCTCGGTTTGGATTTCATCCTCACCGCGTTCATGTTTTCTGTGTGATTGTTTTTCGGTCAGCAGCAAGGAAACTCTATGCAAGCTTCTAAATCCGATGTTTGGGTAGGCCTGTTCGTGCTGCTGGGTATCGCCGCGCTCGTGTTTCTGGCGCTACAGGCAGGCAACCTGCTGTCGTTCACCACAACAGCGGGATACACCGTGACGGCAAAGTTTGACAACATCGGCGGCTTAAAGCCCCGCGCTCCGGTCAAGAGCGCGGGTGTGGTGGTTGGCCGTATCGAGGCGATTCGATTCAACGACAAAACATTTCAAGCCGACGTCATCATGAACCTGGACACCCGCTTCGCCTTTCCCAAGGACAGCTCGGCCAAGATCCTGACAGCGGGCCTGTTGGGTGAGCAGTACGTGGGTTTGGAACCGGGCGGCGACGTCAACAACCTGAAACAGGGCGACATCATCCGTCAGACCCAGTCTGCCGTAGTACTGGAGAACGTCATCAGCCAGTTTCTGTACAACAAGGCAGCTGACACCGGCTCGGCGCCGGGCAACAATGCCGGCAGTGCCAAGAACGCCAATAATGCCTCCAATGACAAAGACCCATCTAAGTAAGCCCTTGTTTGCCGCTTCCCGGCTTGGGTTGTGGATCATCGTGCTCGCCACGCTGTTGCTGGGCGGTTGCGCCACCAACAACCCGCGTGATCCGCTGGAGCCGTTCAACCGCGCCATGTTCAGCTTCAATGATGTGGTGGACAAAGCCATAGCCAAGCCTGTGGCGCAAGCTTACGTGGCGGTGACGCCGCGCCCGATTCGTGCCGGTGTCACGAACTTCTTCAATAACGCTGGCGATCTCGTCTCGGCTGCCAACTGCCTGCTGCAACTGCGCGGCCAGTGCGCGGCAGAGAACTTCATGCGCTTTGGCGTGAACACCACCCTGGGCTTTGCCGGCGTGCTCGATATAGCCACCGAAGCCGGCATTCCGCGCACCTCCACCGATTTCGGCATCACCCTGGGCCGCTACGGCATCGGCACTGGCCCTTACCTCGTGGTGCCCCTGTGGGGGCCGACATCGGTGCGCGATTTCACCGCGTCTTACGCGGGCGTGGACGGGCAGATCTCGCCCCTGAGGTATGTCGACAACACCCAGGTTCGCAACGGGCTATTCGGCCTAAGCCTCGTGAACGTGCGCGCTAATGTGCTGCGCGCCTCAGAGGTGTTCGAAGATGCCGCCATCGATAAGTACACCTTCACACGCGAGGCCTTCCTGCAAAGGCGGCGCAACCAGGTGTATGACGGCAATCCGCCGGACGAAGACGAGGAGACACCCCAGGATAAGGACAAAGATAAAGCACCGCCGCGTAAACGCCTGCGCTCTCCCGAGCCTGATGCCCCAGGTACTGTACCCGTGCCGATACGCTAAGTGCTGACATAACGCGATGTGAGCGCATGCACACATCGCGTCTCTGTTGTGATTTTTTACAGCTTTCCCCGCCCGTTCGGGCACTTTGTAATCGGGCAGGCCTCCCATACGTTGTAGTGATACCCTCGTCGAGGGCGAAAGAAAGAACATGCTGAAAACCTGGATAACTGCTCTCATAACCGCGCTCGGCCTGGCCGTTTCCGCAAACGCGCAACAAGCCGAGGCCCCTGATACGCTGATCAAGCGCGTCTCCAGCGAGGTGCTGGAAGCCGTAAAGTCCGACAAGCAAGTGCAAGCTGGCGACATCAAGCGCGTGATGGAGCTGGTCGACCAAAAGGTGCTGCCGTACACCAATTTCGAGCGCATGACGGCCATGGCCACCGGCCGCCACTGGCGCCAGGCAACTCCAGAGCAGCAAAAGCGCCTGCAACAAGAGTTCAAAACGCTTTTGGTTCGTACATATGCCGGCCCTTGTCCCAGGTGAAAGATCAAACCATCGAGATGCGCCCGCTGCGCGCTGGCCCGGATGACACCGAGGTCATCGTGCGCACACAAGTGGTGGGCAAGGGCACCGACCCGATTCAGCTTGACTACCGTCTGGAGAAAACGGCCAGCAGCTGGAAGGTCTATGACCTCAACGTCCTGGGCGTCTGGCTGGTCGAGAACTACCGTGCCTCGTTCTCCAACGAGATCACCAAAAACGGCATCGACGGTTTGATCGCTACGCTGGCCGAACGCAACAAGCAGATTGCTCAGCGCAAGCCATCCTGAGCCAACAGTCACAACATCAACTGTGAAGCTGCCTGAAAACGTCTGTCAACGCAACGCCCGCTCGCTGGCCGATGCGGGCATTGCGTTGCTGAGCCAGGCAGCTGCAGGCCAGCCCGTCACCTTTGAAGCATCGGCCGTCAGGCAGTTTGACTCCTGTTTGCTAGCGTTGTTGTTGCAGTGGCAGCGCGCCGCTGCTGCCCGCGGCACAAGCCTGAAACTGCAGGGCACCTCGCCGGCCGTTTCTGCACGCATTGCGCAACTGGCGCGCAGCTACGGTATCGCTGAGCTTGCCGCGCCCATGCTGGCTGCCCATCAACACCCTCACCCGCAAACCTGAACATTCGGGCCGCCTGCAACGTCTATTACCTCGAACTGCCTGACTCGATAGAATTTGTGGTTTGCGGCTCGCTCCGCGGCTTGCCATGAGCGCCAAACCACATGCCCGCCGTCTCATTCCAACACGTCTCAAAGCAATATGGTTCGCTTCGTGCGTTGAACGATATGTCGTTCGACATCGAAGAAGGTGAATTCTTTGCTCTGCTCGGCCCCAATGGGGCCGGCAAAACCACGCTCATCAGCATTCTTGCAGGCTTGGTGCGCGCATCCAGCGGCAACATTACGGTTCTGGGTAAGGACGTCGTGAGTGATTTTGGCGCTGCGCGCCGCTTGCTGGGGGTGGTGCCGCAGGAGCTGGTGTTCGACCCGTTCTTCAGCGTGCGCGAAACGCTGCGCATTCAAAGCGGCTATTTTGGCCTGCGCAAGAATGATCGCTGGATCGACGAGTTGCTTGCAAGCTTGGGGCTGGCCGACAAGGCCGACAAAAACATGCGGCAGCTGTCGGGTGGCATGAAGCGCCGCGTGCTCATCGCGCAGGCGCTGGTGCACCGCCCGCCGGTGATCGTGCTGGATGAGCCAACGGCAGGCGTGGATGTTGAGCTGCGGCAAACGCTGTGGCAGTTCGTGATGCGGCTCAACCGTGAAGGCCACACCGTGCTGTTGACCACACACTACCTAGAAGAAGCCCAGACGCTGTGCAGCCGCATTGCCATGCTCAAGGGTGGCGAGCTGGTTGCGCTGGAAAAGACCGCAGCGCTGTTGCAACGCTTCTCGCACCTGTCGCTGTCGTTCCGCGTAACCAGCGGTGACTTGCCCGAGAAGATTGCTGCCCGCGTGAGGCAAACCGGTCAGCAGTTCTTGCTGAGCTTGCGTGACGCTGGCGAGGTGGAGGACGTGCTGGCTACAGCACGCCTTGCCGGCTGCAGGCTCGACGATCTGGAGCTGCACCGCGCAGACCTCGAGGAGGTGTTCCTTTCGCTCACAGGCAGCGGTGGCAGTGGTGGCAATGGCAGCAGCGGCAGGGCGATAGCCGAGATGAAAGAGGTGCCGGCATGACGGGCCTTCGCACCTTGTTCTACAAAGAGTTGCTGCGTTTTTGGAAAGTCGCGTTCCAGACCGTGGCTGCGCCGGTGCTCACCGCAATTCTTTACCTGCTGATTTTCGGTCACGTGCTCGAAGATCACGTCAAGGTGTACGACAAGATCAGCTACACCGCCTTCCTGGTGCCGGGCCTGGTGATGATGAGTGTGCTGCAAAACGCGTTTGCCAACAGCTCTTCGTCACTGATTCAAAGCAAGATCACTGGCAACCTGGTGTTTTTGATGCTCACGCCGCTGAAAGCATGGGAATGGTTCGTGGCCTACGTGAGCGCGAGCATGGTGCGTGGCCTGGCAGTTGGCGCAGGCGTGTTCATCGCCACGGCGTGGTTTGCGCATTTATCGTTCAAGGCGCCGTTATGGATTTTGACATTCGGCGTGCTGGGCGCAGCCATGCTGGGCTCACTCGGCTTGATCGCAGGCATCTGGGCCGAGAAGTTCGATCAGATGGCGGCGTTTCAAAACTTTCTCATCATGCCAGCCACGTTTTTGTCGGGCGTGTTCTACTCGGTGCATTCTCTGCCACCGTTTTGGCAGAAAGTGTCGCATCTCAACCCGTTCTTCTACATGATCGACGGGTTTCGCTACGGCTTTTTTGGCAAGAGTGATGTATCGCCCTGGGTCAGCCTGGCCATTGTGCTAGCAAGCAACCTGCTGGTGGGGGGCATTGCACTCTCGCTGCTCTCGCGCGGCTACAAGCTGCGGCACTAGTAGTGCATATATTTTATTACTCTTATTAGTATAGTAGTAATCATCTTTTAATGAATACCAGTAAAAGCATTATAGAGTACAGAGTATATAGATAAATGTTACCCTCAGCAAACGACGTGAAGCGCTACATCGAAGCCGGCCTGGCCTGCTCGCACTTACAGGTGGAGGGCGACGGCCAGCATTTCTTTGCCGTCATTGTGAGCGATGCGTTCGCCGCAAAGCGGCCAGTGCAGCGGCATCAACTGGTTTACGGGGCACTGGGCGATCGTATGCGGCAAGAGATTCATGCGCTGTCGATGCAGTGCTATACGCCTGAGGAATACGAAAGACGACAGTCCCATGGATAAACTCAAAGTTACCGGAGGCGCTGTACTCAAGGGCGAGGTCTCGATCTCGGGCGCCAAGAACGCGGCATTGCCGATTCTGGCCGCTTCCTTGCTTACCGAAGGCCGCGTGGAGCTGTCCAACGTGCCGCTGCTCAACGACATCAAAACCATGCGCAAACTGCTCACGCAGATGGGCGTGTCGGTGGACGCGCAGGGCGAGCGGGTGAGCCTGCGCGCCGACAAGGTGGACCACTTCGAGGCGTCATACGAACTCGTCAAAACCATGCGGGCCAGTATCGTGGTGCTGGGGCCGATGCTGGCGCGCTTTGGCCAGGCGCGCGTGAGCCTGCCCGGCGGCTGCGCCATCGGCTCACGCCCGGTGGACCAGCACATCAAGGGATTGCAGGCCATGGGCGCCGAGATCACGGTTGAGCACGGCTACATCAACGCCCGTGCGCGCCGCCTCAAAGGCGCACGTATCACCACAGACATGGTTACCGTCACCGGCACTGAGAACCTGCTGATGGCGGCCTGCCTGGCCGAGGGCGAGACTGTGCTGGAGAACGCCGCGCAGGAGCCTGAGGTGGTTGATCTCGCCAAACTGCTCGTCAAGATGGGCGCGAAAATCGAGGGCGCAGGCACATCGCGCATCACGGTGCAGGGCGTCGTGCAGCTGCATGGCGCCACGCATCGCGTCATCCCCGATCGTATCGAGGCCGGCACGTTCTTGTGCGCGGCCGCCGCAACACGCGGCGAAGTCACGCTCAAGCATGTGGAGCCTAAGCACCTCGATGCCTTGCTCGACAAGCTGCGTGATGCAGGCGCGGTGCTCGAGTGCGGCAGCGACACGATTGCCCTGCGCATGCCCGCGCGACCCAAGGCGGTGAGCATACGCACCACCGAGTACCCCGGATTTCCGACCGACATGCAGGCGCAGTTCATGGCGCTCAATTGCGTAGCACAGGGCGCAGCCAGCATGGTCGAGACGATTTTTGAGAACCGCTTCATGCACGTGCAGGAGCTGCGTCGCCTCGGAGCCGATATCGACATTCAAGGCAACACGTCACTCGTCAAAGGCGTGGAGCAACTCAGCGGTGCGGCCGTGATGGCCACCGATCTGCGTGCATCGGCCTCGCTCGTGATTGCCGGGCTGGTAGCTGAGGGCGAAACGGTGGTCGATCGCATCTATCACCTCGACCGCGGCTACGACCAGATGGAAAACAAACTGCGCGGCTTGGGCGCGCGCATCGAGCGGGTGAAGTAAGCATGCTCACGCTTGCGCTGTCCAAGGGACGCATTTTCGATGAAACGCTGCCGATGCTGGGGCGTGCCGGCATCTCCATTAGCGAAGATCCCGAGCGATCACGCAAACTGATACTCTCCACACAACATCCTGATATCCGGGTGGTTTTAGTGCGTGCCAGTGACGTACCCACCTACGTTCAGCACGGAGGGGCCGACTTTGGCGTGGCTGGTAAAGACGTGCTGCTGGAGCACGGCGGCGACGGGCTGTATCAACCCCTAGACCTTCAAATCGCACGCTGCCGCATGAGTGTCGCGGTACCCGCAGGTTTTGACTATGCAGGCGCAGTGAGGCAGGGCTCGCGCCTGCGCGTAGCGACCAAATACCTCAACACCGCCCGCAATCACTTTGCTGCCAAGGGCGTGCATGTGGACTTGATCAAACTCTACGGCAGCATGGAGCTCGCACCGCTCACCGGGCTGGCCGATGTAATCGTCGATCTCGTGTCCACAGGCGGCACACTGAAGGCCAACAACCTGGTCGAGGTTGAGCAGATCATGCCCATCAGCTCGCGGCTGGTCGTCAATCAAGCGTCGCTCAAGATCAAGCGCATGCAAATGAAACCGATTCTGGATGCACTGGCCGCTGCAGTTGCCAGCATGCAAGAAAGCCGCGCGTCATGACGAGCAATACAGTCAATATCCGAAGGCTAGCGAGTACACAGACTGACTTCAAGCAGCAGTTGGCGCTTCTGTCTGAGTATCCCGACGCGCAAGACGCCGCAATTGACGCACGCGTGGCCGAGATCATTGCCCAGGTCAGGGAGCGCGGCGACGCAGCCCTACTGGAATACACCGCAAAGTTTGACAGGCTTACGGCCTCATCCGTCGCGCAACTGGAAGTTTCTCGGGCCGAGCTGCACGCTGCGCTTGGCGACATCACGCCCGCGCAGCGCGCTGCGCTCGAGCATGCAGTGGCGCGCGTGCGGGCCTATCACGAGCGGCAGTTCCGCGAAACCTGCCAGAGCTTTGAGTACACCGAGGCCGACGGTACGGTGCTTGGGCAAAAGGTCACACCGCTAGATCGCGTGGGGCTTTATGTGCCCGGCGGTAAGGCGGCGTATCCGTCCAGCGTCATCATGAACGCCGTGCCGGCCAAGGTGGCGGGTGTGGGTGAGTTGATCGTGGCCGTGCCTACACCCGATGGCGCACGCAACCCACTGGTGATGGCGGCCATGGCCTTGTCGGGCGTGGATCGTGCCTTCACGCTGGGGGGCGCTCAGGCGATAGCCGCACTCGCGTATGGCACGCAATCCGTGCCCAAGGTAGACAAGATCACCGGCCCGGGCAATGCTTACGTAGCCGCGGCAAAGCGCCGTGTGTTTGGCGCAGTGGGCATAGACATGATCGCAGGGCCGAGCGAGATATTGGTGCTGGCCGATGGCAGCACTCCGCCCGAGTGGACGGCGATGGATTTGTTCAGTCAGGCCGAACATGACGAATTGGCGCAAAGCATTTTGCTGTCGCCCAGCGCGGCGTATCTGGATGCAGTGCAAGCTGCCATTGACCGCTTGCTGCCCGAGTTGCCACGCAAAGCCATCATCCGTGCGTCGCTCGAAGGTCGCGGTGCGCTCATCCTCACGCGCAGCATGCAAGAGGCATGCGATATCAGCAATGCGATTGCACCCGAGCACCTGGAAGTGCAGGCCGAGAATGCGCAGCAATATGTGCCGCTGCTCAAACATGCTGGGGCCATATTCCTGGGTGCGTACACCTGTGAGTCGCTGGGCGACTACTGCGCCGGGCCCAACCATGTGATGCCTACCAGCGGCACCGCGCGGTTTTCATCGCCAC
>CAYSMM010000005.1:0-12017 GCA_964432095.1 uncultured Burkholderiaceae bacterium
GAAGCCGCTCCGCCGTCGCGACCATGTCGTAAGTCCAGAAGTCCAGGATCGCGGAGGCCATCCTCGGATTGCCTGCGGGCTCCAACTTCGTGACGGTCCAACCCTTGATGTTGGACACCTTCGAGTCCCGGCTCGACCAAGTGAGCGGCAATCGGTTCTGGAGCCCCTCGCGAATACCGTCCACTGCCAAGCGCTGCAACGCGACGATCCAGTCCCCCGACGAATCGATGCGCTCCGCAAATTCGGCCAGGAAGTCCTGCTGGAAGAAAACCGACATCAGGTTGAGCGACAGCAGCGCTCGAAAAAGATCGACGGCGTCTCCGGAATCGGAAGTGACTTGGTCTGCGACACCGTACGCCTCACGCAAGCGAAGCTGCGCTTGGAGAGCCGCAGCCAGGCCAGTCGGTTGGCCTCGGCGTTTTCCGGTCGACCGATCCTCCATTTGGCCGGATCCGCGGCGACCTTCTCGACGTAAGTCTCAAGGGCACGGTGGAACCAGTATCCATGCAGGCGATCGAGCTTCAGCCCGTCTCGTTGCCATGCCGCCCTTGCCGCCGGATCCACTTCGACGATCTCAAGCCGATTGCCCCGCCGCTCGAACCGAATGCCGTCGTCGTAGCTGAACGCGTCGGCGGACCTGGAGATGAACTCGTTCAACTCGATCTGCGTGTCCATCAGCGCGTGAAAGACGTGCAGATTCCGCAGGGCTTCGCCCGCCCTCGCCGTGCCGGATTCGAAGAGGATCGGTCGAAGATGCCGCGCGAGCGACCTCCCGATGCTCTCGTCCGTCAGCTTCAGCGACGAGCTGCTGGCTCCTGCGAGCTTCCACACGAGCAGATCGCTGAACGCTTCCCACGCGACTTGAACGTTCGCCCCAGACGGCGGTGTGGGCGCCTTGACGTTGAAATCCCTCGGAACGAGCACCTCGAAGGCGTAGAGGCTCGCGTAGAGGAAGAGATCGAAGACCGACAACTCAGCCAGCTGCGCCTTCTGCGCATCCAGCGCCGCGACCCGCTCGCGGTGCGCCCCGGTAAACACGTCGAGCACCAGGCACAACTCGGCGACCGCTTCGCTCACGGACCCGGCCTCGTCCAGCTCGACTCGTCGTGGCGAATACGGGCTCAGTACGAGCCCAGACCGCCTTACCGCTCGGATCAATGCCTCAGGCGCCTCGCGCGCCACCCGCGCCACTAATCCATCGGCAGAAACAGCCCCCTGTCCCAGGTATCGCGCCAAGGCGAGCGACATAGCCTCGCCGCCCCACGCTTCTGGGGGACAGCCCCTCACAACATCGCTGGCCCAGAAGAGGCTGTCGCGCTGCTTCTTCGAGAGCTTCTTCTTCCCAGCGGGTACAGGCTTCCCGTCGAGGTAGGCGCCCGCCACTTGATCGACGGCGATCCGTGGCGAGACATCGCCGCCGATCAAGCGAACGAACAGGCCGTCATAGTAGTTACTTGCGTCCTCAACCATGAGTACCGCAGGCAGACGTTACAGCTCTGCGTGCCCAGCCAGAGACAGCCATGGGGCAAATAGATCTCAGGTCGCCCCCATGATGGCTGTCGATCGGGAGCCTGAAGAAAGGAAATCTGCGACTCCGCCAACAGCTGGGCAACGACTCAGTCACGTCCTCTGCGTAAATGCGATCAGGTTCCCATCAGGATCCCGCATCACAAACCACTTGATGCCCCAGTGAGTCATTTCAGGTGGAATGACGACCGCCGACCGATCCCTCAAACCCGCAAACTTGGCCTCCAGATCATCTACCGCCACATACATTGTGGGCCGCTCGCCATTGATCGCGCGGTTCGAGGAATCAGTTGGATCATCACTGTGCTTCTCTGCAATGACCGCCTGCATTCGTCCGCTCTTAAGCATGGCGCCACGACCGCTACCTCTTTGCCCCCAGCTCGAAGTGATTTCCCAACCGAGTACGTCCGCATAGAACGACAGCGTACGATCAAAATTGGACGGCGAAAGGAAGAAGTGGTCAAACTCGTCCATTTAGATACTCCATGGCAGATTTGCAAACCCTGGATCTCCGAGCGAATGGCGCCATGTCTACAGGGCATGCCACAAGCAAGTTGGTCAGAAAATTGATGTCCTGTGAGCGACCACCCTGTGGTCCGCACCTGTGCTATCAGATGTCAAACCTCCTGGGGATGTGGCGTACGGACACAGCCTGAATACTCTCATATCACTTTCATAGGCACGGCAAGTGTCCTTCCAGAACTCATCTTCATCTTTAGAAAAATGGTCTGACCCCGCGAAAGCGGTTGCTTAAGTCCCACCAGCATGAGCCGCCATTCGGACGACGCGCCCAAAGTTCGATACTCGTTCGGACCAACAACCAGCTTCCGAGGGACCTTAGGCTCCCATTCATCACCGGATAACAGTTGCACAGACTCGGCGGCTTCCGACGAGAAGTCACTCACAGTCAATCTCCGCCCAGTGCGGTTCTCGACCGTTAAATACATCGGCTGATATCGAGTCATAAGGCCGTGCGTCGCGCTGACCTGCGCACGCACAACACAGAGGCCGTCAACGCATAAATCGGCGGGATAGGCGGCACTCAGCGGAACAAGTGCAAGTAACCAGAGCAGCAAGTTCGCGGTTCGCTTCATGAACTTCATCAGAGCGCGACAACGCGGATCATGTACCTCACAGCAGCGGCAACCTCGGCATCAGTTAGTGCAGCGTTGCCGCCTCGTGCAGGCATTGGCGCGCCATGAGCAGCGAGATTCCGTCCTTCGTGCCGTAGCGGCCGATGGTGACCGTCTCGCGGCGGCCGTTGAACCGGTAGTCGAGGCGGAACGTGATCGTGCCCCTCGGGGAGACGGTCACGTACATCCCGTCCCGGTCGGCGATCTTGTAGGTGGTGGCCTGGGGCTTGATGCCCCTGAGCGTGCCATCGGACAGCATCGGCGGTCCCTCCTCTCGGCGAAATTTTACCGTCACCGAGAAATGGCCGCTACAAGACGACTAAGTGCTTGATTTATAAGTACTTTAGTGGAACTTTTTTACCGTCAACGCTCACTTCATGCTGACGGTAAAAAATCTGGAGGCTGCTGGCGTCAAATTTCTACCGTCAGATTTACCGTCAGATCGAAGCGCGTCCCACCGATAGATGCCGATAGACATCGACAGACGTTATCTTTACGGGACAACAACTTAGGTTCGCTTTTCGATCGATCTCGATCGACTCTGAAAGACACCGAATCATTCCCACTCTATCGTCGCTGGCGGTTTGCTGCTCACGTCGTAAGTGACGCGGTTGATGCCGCGCACCTCGTTGATGATGCGTGAGCTGACTTTCTTGAGCAGAGCATAAGGCAGCTCGGCCCAGTCTGCGGTCATGAAGTCGCTGGTTTGCACGGCGCGTAACGCCACCACGTAGTCATACGTGCGGCCGTCGCCCATGACGCCCACGCTCTTGACGGGCAGGAAGACGGTGAAGGCTTGGCTGGTGAGGTCATACCAACTCTTGCCTGTTGCCTCGTCACGGAAGTTGCGCAGCTCTTCGATGAAGATGGCGTCGGCCCTGCGCAGCAAGTCTGCATATTCTTTTTTCACTTCACCCAGGATGCGCACACCCAGGCCCGGGCCGGGGAACGGGTGGCGGTAGACCATCTCCGGCGGCAAGCCCAACGCTACGCCAAGCTCACGGACTTCGTCCTTGAACAAATCACGCAGCGGCTCCAGCAGCTTCAGGCCTAGCTGCTCGGGCAGACCACCTACGTTATGGTGGCTTTTGATCGTGACAGCCTTCTTGGTCTTTGCACCGCCACTTTCTATCACGTCTGGGTAAATGGTGCCTTGCGCCAACCACGCCACGTGCCGGTTGTGGCTGCTCTTGAGTTTGAATGCTTCGGCCTTGAAAACCTCGACAAACTCGCGGCCGATGATCCTGCGTTTTTGTTCGGGGTCGCTCACGCCGGCCAGCGCTCCCAAAAAGCGCTCGCTTGCATCCACATGCACTACTCTTGCATGCAGCTTGCCGGCAAACATGTCCATCACTGCCTGGCCTTCGTTCAACCGCAGCAAGCCATGGTCGACAAACACGCAGGTGAGCTGCTCGCCAATTGCGCGGTGGATCAGCGCTGCTGCCACGGATGAATCCACACCGCCGCTCAAGCCCAGGATCACCTCCTCGTTGCCCACTTGTTTACGAATCAGCTCTACAGCCTCGGCAATATGGTCTTTCATGATCCAGTCTGCCCTGGCTTGGCAGATGTCGAGCACAAAGCGCCGCAACATGGCAGCGCCTTGCCGGGTATGTGTCACCTCAGGGTGAAACTGCACAGCATAAAAGTTGCGTGCTTCATCCGCCATGCCGGCTATCGGGCAACTGGGTGTTGACGCCATGAGCTTGAAGCCACTCGGCATCTCTACGACTTTGTCACCATGGCTCATCCATACATCCAGCAGGCCATGGCCTTCGGCATTGCGGGCGTCCTCTATACCCTGCAACAGCCGCGTGTGCCCATGCGCACGCACCTGCGCAAAACCAAACTCTCGCTTATGGCCGCTTTCCACCTTGCCGCCCAACTGGTGCGCCATGGTTTGCATGCCATAGCAAATGCCCAGCACAGGCACACCCAGTTCAAACACAGCTTGCGGCGCTTTGTCAGTGCTGTCTTCATACACGCTGGCGTGGGAGCCAGAAAGGATGATGCCCTTGGGAGCAAACTCACGCACGAACTCGCTGCTCACGTCGCAGGGGTGAATCTCGCAGTACACATGTGCCTCACGCACGCGGCGAGCGATGAGTTGGGTAACTTGAGAACCGAAGTCGAGGATGAGGATTTTGTGGTGTTGCATGTCAAAGATCCAGGCAGGGAATTCCGCAGCGCTTTGCGGCAGCCACCAATGCCTTGTCGGCAGAGGCAAGCTGACTATTGAGCCTGAGTGCCAGCTCAAGGTAAGTAGCATCGTAAAAGCTAAGGTTGTGCACATCAGCCAGGCGCATGATTTGTGCGCGGCGGTGCGCATCCGGCGGTGCATCCATTTCCACCGGGCAACCCGCCAGCAAGGCGAGGCTCTCTTCCATGGCCGCAGCGGTGATTCTGCCGCGTCGCAGCGATACCAGCAAAATGTTGGAGGTTTCCCAAAGCCATAGTAGCGGCGCATGAAACAAGCCGCTGCTTGCGGCTACGTCGGCGTACAACTGATCTGTGACAGCCGTGCGTTCTTCCGGAATCAGCCACGGCGCCGCAGCCGAGGCGTCGATAACGATGGGCCTCAATTAGCGGCGCCCTTCGTCGCGGTAGAGCTTCCAGTCGCCCTTTTTGTAGTTGGGATCCGGCTTCACCTTGGCCTGATACGCCTTCAGCCGTGCCAGCGCTTCCTGGCGTATGCGCTCGCGCTCGGCCTCGGTGGTGTCGGCCTCGGCCTCGCGCACGATGCGCGCGATCTTTTTACCGTGCCGGGTGATGATGACGACCTCGCCCGTCTCTACCGCCTGCAGCAGTGACGAGAGCGAATCTTTCGCCTGATGAATGGGTACGATGAGCATGTTCTGGCCAGAAATTGAAGTCTGGCCATATTTTAGCGGTCTAGCCAGATATTACAAATCTGGCTAGATTTCAACCCAACTACTCGGCGCGGTAGTTGGGCGCTTCTTTGGTGATCTGCACATCGTGCACATGGCTTTCGCGCATGCCGGCAGAGGTGATCTCCACAAACTGCGCTTGATTGCGCATCTCCTCCACGGTTTTGCAGCCGCAATAACCCATGCTGCTTTTCACGCCGCCGATCAGCTGGAAGATGATGGCCTGCAGTGGCCCTTTGTAGGGCACGCGGCCCTCTATGCCCTCAGGCACCAGTTTGTCGGCATTCGGATTGTTGCCCTTTTCGTCTTGAAAGTAGCGGTCTGCGCTACCGGCCTGCATAGCGCCAATGCTGCCCATACCGCGATAGCTTTTATAGCTGCGGCCCTGAAACAGGATGACCTCGCCCGGCGCCTCTTCGGTGCCTGCAAACATGCCGCCCATCATCACGCAGTGCGCGCCTGCGGCCAGCGCCTTGCTGACATCGCCCGAGTAGCGGATGCCGCCATCGGCAATGGCAGGCACACCCGTGCCTTTGAGGGCTTGGGCCACGTTGCTCACAGCAGTGATTTGCGGCACGCCCACACCAGCCACGATGCGCGTGGTGCAGATGGAGCCTGGGCCAATACCCACCTTCACGCCATCGGCGCCCGCGTCCACCAGCGCCTTGGCAGCTTCGGCGGTGGCGATGTTGCCGCCAATTACTTGCACATGGGGGTAGTTCTGCTTCACCCAGCGCACGCGCTCGATCACGCCAGCGCTGTGGCCGTGCGCGGTGTCCACCACGATGGCATCGACCCCGGCTTTGACGAGCAGTTCCACGCGCTCCTCAGTGCCCTCGCCCACGCCTACGGCCGCGCCTACGCGCAACTGCCCAAACGAATCTTTAGCCGCCAGCGGGTGCTCGGTACTCTTGAGCACGTCTTTCACTGTCATGAGGCCGCGCAGATCAAACAAATCATTGACCACCAGCACGCGCTCGAGCTTGTGCTTGTTCATCAGCCGCTTGGCGTCTTCGAGCGATGCGCCTTCGCGCACTGTCACCAGCCGGTCGCGCGGGGTCATTTTGTCGGCCACTTTGGCATCGAGGTCTTCTTCAAACCGCAAATCGCGGTTGGTGATGATGCCCACCACCGCTTTGCCTTGCACCACCGGAAAGCCGCTGACTCCATGTTGTTGTTGCAGGGTCAGCACGTCGCGCACGCGCATGTCGGGTGTCACGGTCTGCGGGTCTAGCACTACGCCAGCCTCAAAGCGCTTGACACGGCGCACCTCGGCGGCTTGCGCCTTGGGCGAGAGATTCTTGTGGATGATGCCGATGCCGCCTTCTTGCGCCATCGCGATGGCCAGACGCGATTCGGTCACGGTGTCCATCGCAGCGGACACGAGTGGAATGTTCAGGCGGATTTGGCGAGTCAGCTGTGTGGAGAGGTCGGTGTCTTTGGGTAACACCTGTGAGAACGCGGGCACCAACAACACGTCGTCGAAGGTGAGCGCCTTGCCAAGCAAACGCATAAAGCCTCCAAAAACGCGATTATACGTAGCGTCATTTCTGTGCCGACCTGCCCTGCGCCATTGCCGGGCTAACGGGGCGATTTGCAACAGACGGGGCGGTTTGCGCATGCCCGTGTCTACGCTTGTCAGCCCTCCAGCGCCGGGTGCGTTACCATACTTGATGTGATGCTTAGGAGCCTGCCCCCCATGACTATGACAAAGACACTCATTCAACCGCGTTTTACATTGATGACTGCGCTTGCAGCATTTACGGTGTGTGCGGTTGCGGCAGTGCTGTCCACTGCGCCTACGCAGGCCCAGGCGCAAACCTGGGGCTGGGTCGATAAAAACGGCAGCAAGCAGTTCAGCGATCAGCCTCCGCCTGCCGATATTCCGAAAGACAAGATTTTCAAATCACCCCGCGGCGCCGTGATCGACCGTGGCAACCCGCAGTACGGCGGGACCGTGGTGCCCGACAAGGCAGCCACTCCGGCTGCTGGCGCTCAAGCCACAAAGGCACCGGCCACCTCGGCATCTGCACCAGCGGGGGCAGCATCCAAACCCAAAACACCGGAAGAGCAGTTTCAGGAGCGGCAGAAGGCCAAGGCCAAAGCCGAGGAAGAGGCGCAAAAGCAGGCTCAGGCGGATGCCAAGCAAAAGCAGGACTGCGAGCGTGCACGCGGCTATCTGAGGACGCTCGATGAGGGCGTACGAATCGCGCAGACCGACAAAGACGGCAACCGCAGTGTGCTCAACGACGAGCAGCGCGCGTCAGAAAAACGCCGTGCGCAAGAGGCTGTGTCGGCTAACTGCAAGTAGGTCGCCATACTCTAATAATAATGATTTAACTGATAGTGCACCGTGTATACAACCGATACTGGCACTTGGAAACCAGTAAAAGCATTAAACTCTTAACAGTATAAAATAGATTTATACACCTCTGCTCACAGCCCGCCGCGATCATTCTCGTGGCGGGCTTTTTTTGGGTTTTTTGGCACGCAGCCTGCGCGCGTCTTTGGGGTCGGCCTTCAGCGCGCGGTGCAGCTCGATGCGATCAAGCTCGCGCAGCACGGTGCTATGCGGGCAATGCCGGCCGTAAATGCCAACGGGTGCGGTTTGCCAGCCCTTGGGTAACGCCAGTCCAAGCGCTGCGGCATGCTGCAAGGCATCGCCCAGCGTGCTGCCGTCGGCCATTTGCAAACGGTGTGTGATGGTTTGGCCGGCCATGGGTGACCAGCAAATTTCAACTGTCACCATACACGGCCTCGGCGCGCTTGACGAAACGATCGACCATCGTGGAGGCGATGCTGCCAAACACTGGCCCGGCCACGGCTTCGAGTGTGGCACTGGAAAAGCGATAGTCCAGGTCGAACTCGACACGGCAAGCATCTTTGGCCAGCGGCATGAAACGCCATTGTCCTTGCAACTGCGAAAACGGCCCTTGCTCCAACTGCATGTGTATACGCTCACCGGGCACATGCGCGTTGCGGGTGGTGAAAGTTTGTTTGAGGCCGCGGTAATCGATGTGCAGTGTGGCATGCATGGTGAGCGCACTTTCCTCGTGTACCTCTGCCGCGCGGCACCACGGTAAAAAACTCGGATAGGCGGCTACGTCGATGACCAGGTGGTACATCTGCTCGGCGGAGTACCAAAGCAAAGCGGACTTTTGAATCTGAGCCATCTAGGGCACTAAGCGCGTCTCGTTAGAATGCCTTGATTATGGCAACGTCCGCGCCCGCACTCATTGCTGAAAACCGCAAGGCCAGCTTCAACTACTTTATTGACGAACGGTTTGAGGCCGGCCTGGTGCTAGACGGCTGGGAGGTCAAGGCGATTCGCGCCGGGCGCTGCCAATTGACCGACGGCTACATCGTCATCCGCGATGGCGAGCTGTACTTGATTGGCGCTCATATCGGTGCACTCGAAAGCGCGTCTACGCATGTGAAGCCCGACCCCACGCGCACGCGCAAACTGTTGATGCACAAAGACGAGATCAAGCGGCTGATCGGCAAGGTAGAGCAACGCGGCTTTACGCTGGTGCCGCTAAACCTGCACTACAAAAATGGCCGCGTGAAAGCCGACATTGCATTGGCGCGAGGCAAGAAAGAGCACGACAAGCGCGACACCGTGGCCAAACGCGACTGGGAGCGCGAGAAGGCTCGGCTGATGCGCAAGAAGGCGTGATTACACACCTTCTTACTCACTCAGTACTTGATGCTGTTATTTGTATATACCGATTAGCTCTGTACAAAATTGCAGTAATGGCAGCATAGTATTAACAGTATGTACTGTTTAGGCGTTGTTTATCCGCTGATCGACGCTAACCGAACAGCCAGCGCAAAGCCTCAGCCAAATATTGAATTGGGTTGACAGGCCGGAAGTAGTCCCAGAAATTATCGGTTTCATACTCGCGCATGGGCGCTCCGTTGCGGTCGAGCACGTTCTCCACAAACGGTTTGATATTGCCGTAGCCGCGCTCCTCAATACCGGTTCCCGACCATTCCACCACTGTCAGGCAGTGCGAATCGTTGAGCAGACGCCAGAACGGTACCCAATAGCCCACGTTGTTGCTTGCCGATAGCGTGGGCAGCCATTGGTTGATGTCTTGCCGCCACTTCTGGTTGATGAGCGCATGGCGGGTGTTGTCGTCGGGTGCGTTGATGATCTCGGGGTAAAACTTTGCGTAGCTGAATGCCGAGAAGTTGCCGTCAGCCTGGAACAGCATGTAGCCAAAACGGTCTTGCGGGTAGCGTGTAGCCAGCGCACCGCTTACGCTGCCCATGTTGTTGCTGTCGAAACCTGGCAGCGCTGCAAGCTGCGTGACCAGGCCCCCGGCTTCGTCAAGCCCCCAGGCCTGGCGAATACGGTTGTGCAGCAATATCGACGGCGACTGCGCCGGAGTCGATGTACGCGGCGCGGGAAACAGCGGGCCGGAATCTGCAATCAGGGACGAGCGTTGCGTGGGCTGCAAGATGTCGCGCATCAGAGCGTAGGTGGCCGTGGGGCCGACTCCGCCCGCAGAAAAACCCGTGAGCAGCAACTCGCCTGGCCGGCCGACATTGGCGCGCAGCCACTGCGCCGCACCGCGCACATTAGCCTGGCCGCGGTGATATTGCACACGCGGGTTGGCCGGGTCACTATCGCTGTACACCGTCACCTTGCTGCCGGTGTGCACGTCGCCAGTGCAGTAAGGCAAGTACACCAGGTTCCAGCCCTGCGTGCGCACCTGGTCAAACGGGTTGAGACGCGACGTAAACGGTGTGATCGATCCGCCAAGCGCCGCGTTCAACTGGCTGAAGTAGTTTGCTGGGACGCCATCCGGGTTGGACGCGCTGAGCTTGCCCTGCCCCAGGCACGCGGACTGGTCCCAGCACGCACCGCCGCCCTCATACACCACCACCGTGTTGCGGCTAAAGGGCGTGCGATTGACGAAGAAGCGGTACGGCGTGCCGTTGCCGCATGACGCCCCACTCGATGCGGGTAACTCCACCGCGTCCCACTGAAAGTAGCCGGCCTGCGCGGGACTTACGCCCACCAGTACGGCAACAACCGCAATACTGCGGGCCAGTTGACCCAACCAGACTTCAGTGAACCAAACGAAAGGCTTACTCATTTGCTTGCTCCTCCAAAAATAGTTCGCCACGATCAGGGTTGATCGAAGATCTTCTTGCGCAACGCGTCGAGCTGCGCCTCTAGTTGCTTGGGATCACGTTGATACTCAGGCTGCGCATTCCATGCGGCCACTAGCGCTGACTCTTGCTGCTTGTACAGTGCCTCGCGTACATCTGCGCCGCTGTGTTGTGGGTTCTGTGCAGCCTGTGAGGCCTGTGCTGTTTGCGTGCGTGCCCTCCACTCGTCAAGCATCAGCTTGCGCCGCTGCGCGTCGCTCTCCAAGGTCTCCAGTAACGCACCTTTGATTAACACAGCCTCTTGCGCGCTGATCTCATTGCGCTGTAAGCGTGTGTCCAAGCCTGCGTCGAGTGTAATTGCGAGTTGCACTGCCTCTGTGCCAGCGCTATTGCCGCCAGGCTGGCTGCGCAAATCGCGGTAGCGCTGCAAATCGGCTTGATAGGCCATGTACGCACTGATCCGCGCGACTTCAGCATCGCGATCGGGGTGATCGCGCAGGCTGTCGTTGAGTTGCTGCCATTGCTGTGCAGTCATACCTCTCGGAACGCTAGATACCTGGCCCGTGCTAGGCATTGTGCTTGAGGTCGTTCCTGCCACAGCGGTAGCAGCCGGCGCAGTTGAGGCTGTGGCGCTTACGACGGTAACCTTAGATTGAGTGCTAGCTGGCTGTGGAGTGCTATGCCATAGCACTGCAGCCACTATGGCCGCGCAAACTAGCAACCCTATGGTGGGCAGCGCAACCAACCAGAAGCGAGACTGGCTACGACCCTGCACAGTTGATAGTGGCACATTTCCCCCTCTACAACATTTGCTAAATAAGCCTGTACTACGTTGTGTATACTGTCATTACAGTCTATTCATGTGCAGTTATCGATTTACACTCTATGCAGTAATAATGGAAAAACATAAACACTCAGTCTTCGTCTTTCATCTTGAACTGGCTCGCCAGTTGCTGCTGCACCATCGGCGGTACGGCTTCATAATGCGAGAGCGCAATGGTGTAGCTACCGTGGCCGCCCGTCAAGCCATTGAGGCGCGACTGGTAGCCGTTGAGTTCTGACAGCGGCACTTGGCCGCTAACCTGCACGCTGCCATTGGCGCGCGTGTCACTGCCGTTCACCTGGCCGCGCTTGGCGGCAAGGTCGCCGGTGATGTCGCCCATGCTGGCCGACGGCACCGTCACCTCGATGTTCACCACCGGCTCCAACACAACGGGCCGTGCCTTGAGCACCGCGTCAATAAAGGCCTTGCGGCCCGCAGTGGCAAACGCCACCTCTTTGCTGTCCACCGCGTGATGCTTGCCGTCGTACACCACCACGCGAATGTCTTGCATCGGATAGCCTGCCA
>CAYSMM010000005.1:12027-19955 GCA_964432095.1 uncultured Burkholderiaceae bacterium
CACACTTTTCAACCGCCGGGATGAACTGCCCCGGAATCACACCGCCCTTGACCTGATCGACAAATTCAAAGCCTGCGCCACGCGCCAGCGGCTCGATACGCAAGAACACCTCACCGAACTGCCCTGCACCGCCGCTTTGCTTTTTGTGTCGGTGGTGGCCCTCGGCGGGGATCATCACCGTCTCACGGTAGGCTATCTTGGGCGGCCGCGTGGCCACCTCGCATTTGTACACCTCCTGCATGCGCTCAAGCATGATGCGCAAATGCAGCTCGCCTAAACCGTAGACCACTGTCTCGTTGGTGTTGGCCACGTGCTCTACTTTGAGGCATGGGTCTTCGGCGGTGAGCTTTTGCAGAATCTCCCACAGTCGCTGCTCGTCGCCTCGGCGTTTGGGCTCTATGGCCACGCCGTGAATCGGCAGTGGAAATTCAAGCGGCATCAGGTGAATATGGTCATCCTCAGCGGCGTCGTGCAGCACTGCGTCGTAGTGAATCTCATCGACCTTGGCCACCGCGCAAATGTCACCAGGCAGGGCGCTCGGCACCTCCTGCACCTCTTTGCCCTGCAAGCGAAACAAATGCCCCACCTTGAAAGGCTTGCGGCCATCGCCAATGTAGAGCTGGCTGTCGCGCGTAACGGTGCCTTGATGCACACGAAAAATGCCCATCTTGCCGACGTATGGATCGACCGTCACCTTGAACACATGCGCCAGCACATGCTGAGCAGGGTCGGGCTGGGCTTGTATGGGTTTGGCTGCGGCCCCTTCACCCTTCAAAAACTGCGGCGGATTGCCCTCGCTCGGGTTGGGCAGCAGCTGTACGACGACGTCTAGCAGCTCGGCGATACCCGCACCACTGCGTGCCGACGTAAACACCACCGGAATGAGGTGCCCCTCGCGCATGGCCTGCTCCAGCGGCGCATGCAGCTCGCGCGCATCCACATCGCCGTCATTCAGGTAGCGCTCCACGAACGCAGCGTCCACCTCCACCACTTGCTCGACGAGTGCACGGTGCGCGCTATCCACATCGCCGAAATCCGTATTACCCTCGCGATTGAAGAAACAGTCCATCACGCGCGCTGCATTGCCAGCGGGCAGGTTGAGCGGCAGACACTCCTTGCCGAACGTGGCTTGAATCTGCGCCAGCAGGCTGGGTAGGTCCACACGCTCGGCGTCGATCTTATTGACGATGATGATGCGGTCCAGCCCGCGTGACGCGGCCCAATCCATCATGCGCTGCGTAATCATCTCGATACCGTTTTGCGCACTGATCACTACAGCCGCCGTCTCCACCGCCTCGAGCGCTGGCATCGCCTGGCCCATGAAGTCGGGGTAGCCGGGTGTGTCGATCAGGTGGATGCGCGTGCCGTTGTGATCGAGATGCATCACTGCCGAGTTCAGTGAGTGTTGTACCTTGCGCTCCATCGCGTCGAAGTCCGACACAGTGGTACCGCGCTCCAGACTGCCCGGCGTGTTGATCGCACCGGCGCGGTGCAGCAGCGCCTCGGCCAAACTGGTTTTGCCGCTTGCGGCCGCTCCCACAAGTGCCACGGTACGAATGCCGCGAACCGCGCTAGCGCTACCCAACATAGCCCCTCCTCCTCACTGCGCCACGCGGCTTGCTTGCGCGCCGAGCGGCGAATGTGCGTTCGGTTTTAGATTTAAGTGGAACTTCGGGCTAGCGTACACCTGCCTGCGCATGCAGGCAAGCAAGGCAGCGTTCAAGCTGTGCGAGTGGTTATGCGAAGCGCCTATACATGGAAACGTATAGGGCGCTTACTGCGCTATGAGATTGCGGTGAGCATGCATTACTTGTTGGAGTAATAGAGTTATATAGCCTCTGCTACTCGCTGGATTCGCAGCTCAGCGGGCCACTTTACAGTCAAGATTTTTCCGCCAGCGCCTTCAAGTTGGCTAGGCCAGCCTCGAAATCGGGGCCGACGAGTTTGTCCATGAAGAACCCAAACCAACGGCTTATGGGGTTGCCGCCTGCGTCGCCCTTGAACGACCATGTCACTTTGGTGCCCTGCCCCTCGGGTGCAAGAACAAAGCTGCCCGTGCTGCGGGTTTCGCTACTGCCCTCGATGAAGAACAACTCGTAGTCCAGTTGCTTGGCTGCATCGGCCTTTATGAACTTCATGCGGCCGGAGCCTTGCGTCTTGCTGGCCCAACTCCACTCGGCTCCCGCCCCGCTGTTTGCACCGCTGAACTTCATCTCCATTGTGGGCTCACGCTTTTGCCAGACGGCCCAGTTGGGCCATTGCCTGGGCACGGCTATCAATGGGAAGATTTTTTCTGCTGGTGCATTGATCACTACGCTGCGCTGGGCGGAGTACTCTGAAGGCAGCAACCAACCGGCAGCCACCAGGAGTAGCAATGCCAACAACACGTAAGCCAGCCATTTCAATACCGTCTTCATCGCCTCACTCCTGACTGCAATGCTTGAGGGCCAATCATCACTCCGGCTACTGCACGCCACAATGTACAGCGCACAATCGTTGTTGGCTAGGCCCAATGAAAAAAGCCCGGCCTAGGCCGGGCTAGTGACTGATAAACCGTCAGCGTGCTCAGATGTGGTTAAGCATGTTTTGCGTCAAAGAACTGCTCATCTTCCGTTGAGCCCTTGAGTGCCGTGGTGGATGATTGGCCGCTCTGGATGACTTGAGTCACGGCGTCGAAGTAACCCGTGCCCACTTCGCGCTGATGCTTCACCGCGGTGAAGCCCTTCTCAGCCGCGGCGAACTCGGCCTCTTGCAGCTCGACGAACGCGCTCATCTGGTTACGGGCATAACCATAAGCCAGATTGAACATGCTGTAGTTCAGGCTGTGGAAGCCGGCCAGTGTGATGAACTGGAACGTGTAGCCCATCGCGCCCAGCTCTTACTGGAACTTGGCAATCGTGGCGTCGTCCAGGTTTTTCTTCCAGTTGAAGCTCGGGCTGCAGTTATACGCGAGCAGCTTGCCCGGGAACTGCTTGTGAATTGCCTCGGCAAACTTCTTGGCGAATGTCAGGTCGGGTTTACCGGTCTCGCACCACACCATATCGGCATAAGGCGCGTAGGCCAATCCGCGGCTGATCGCCTGGTCGAGGCCAGGCCTGGTTTTGAAGAAGCCCTCCACCGTGCGCTCGCCAGTGCAGAAGGGTTTGTCATTGGCATCCACGTCGCTGGTCAGCAGATCGGCCGCTTCTGCGTCGGTGCGTGCGATCACCAGCGTCTGCGTGCCCATCACGTCGGCTGCCAGGCGCGCTGCGACGAGCTTCTCGACTGCCTCGCGTGAGGGCACTAGCACCTTGCCGCCCATGTGGCCGCACTTCTTTACAGCCGCTAGCTGGTCCTCCCAATGCACTCCAGCGGCGCCTGCGTCGATCATGGCCTTCATCAGCTCAAACGCATTGAGCACTCCGCCGAAGCCGGCCTCGGCATCAGCCACGATGGGCGCGAAGAAATCCACGTCATTCTTGCCTTCGCTCCATTGAATCTGATCAGCACGCGCAAACGTGTTGTTGATACGACGCACGACAGTCGGCACCGAGTTGATGGGGTATAGCGATTGATCCGGGTACATCTCGCCGGCCGTGTTGGCATCGCCAGCCACCTGCCAGCCCGACAGGTAGATTGCCTTCAGACCAGCCTTGACTTGCTGCATCGCCTGGTTGCCTGTGAGTGCGCCGAGCGCGTTGACGAACGGCTCGGTATTGACGAGCTTCCAAAGCTTTTCTGCACCGCGCTTGGCGAGGGTGTGCTCGATCTGCACACTGCCGCGCAGGTTCACCACATCTTTGGCGGTGTAAGGGCGCTTAACGCCCTTCCAGCGTGGGTTGTTGGCCCAGTCTTGTTCGAGGGCGGCGATTTGCTGTTCGCGTGTTTGCATGGGTGGTCCTTTTTTTGCCTTGGTTAGAGATTCCGGGGGAAACTTGGGCGTCAGGCTAACAGCGTCTTTACCTCGACTGCGGCCTGAGGTCTTATATAAGACTATAAACCAATTGAGCAGCAAAATACAAGCTTATTGCAGGCCAACTAGATTGAATTTAATCTATATAGATCAATTAGATAGACACATCATTCCATGATATGGAATCGTAAATTTCATAATGGAAAATACACCTTGTGCCATGCAGCATGCATTTCAAAGATGCACAATGACGTTTCGCGATGTGGAACGAGAATGCTCTGGGCTGACCGCTCAGACGGAGCGTTCAGGCGAGCGTCGATGCAGATCAAAGCTCGTCCAGTCCACCAGGCCGCTGCCCTTGATTAGCGCTTGCGCGCTTTTTCCGCCATCGGTCAGTTCATACAACAAGCATTGGTAAGTATTCGGGCCGCACGCGGCGCTGCACCATGCCTGACGGTAAAGCCCGGGGATCAGCGGGTAGTTGAGCTCGATCTCGTCGAGCACCTTGATGAGCGCGGGCTCGCACCGGTACACCTCGCCTAGCACATGCGGGCCGCTGTCTCGCAGCACCAGGCCGGGGTGGCGGCCATAGTCAAACAAATCACCTCGCACCGTGCCATAGCCCAGCCATTGCGGCGCGGGCGTCAATCGGTTGATATCGTTGCGGTCGCCACGTCTGAGCGTGCCATATACAAACACATGCACTAGAGGGTCGACTGACGCAGCACTCATAGGGCAAAGTCGCTCACCAGAATGCCGTCAGGGTCGGCATAAATCATATTGCCCCCCCTAACGAGCACGCCAGCCATGCTCACCGCAATGTCACGTACGCCGTGGCCACGCCGTACGCTGCGCTGCGGGCACAGGCCCAGCCCACGCAGGCCGATGGCTGTGGCGTTGAGTTCGGCGACATCACGCACCGCGCCCCACACCACAATGCCAGCCCAGCCGCTTTTGGCCGCAGCGGCTGCAATGTTGCCGCCCACCAGCGCCACACGCATGGAGCCGCCGCCATCGACCACCAGCACGCGGCCAGTGCCCTGCTCGCCTTCGAGAATCGTTTTGACGAGCGAGTTGTCTTCGTGGCATTTCACGGTGACTGCGGCGCCGCTAAACGCTGCGTGTATGCCGTAAGACTGAAACACCGCCGGCAATACGCGCAGTGTGCCGGCGGCGATCTTGTCTTCGTGTGCGTCGCACAAATCACAGGTGGAAAATGGTGCTGTCATGATACGTTCTTGGCTTAGGGTTTCTGCGTCAGCGCTGCCGAGCGCAAGCCGCTGAGCGTGGCACGTGCGGTAATGGCTTCGGGGTCGATGGTGACTTCGATCAAGGTACCGCGGTCGTGGCGCGCCAACGCCGCTGCGAGCGCGGGCGCGAACTCAGCCGTACGCTCGACTTTCACGCCCTCAAAGCCATAGGCCCTGGCCAACGCCACGAAGTCGGGGTTGTGCAAATTCGAACCGCTCACGCGGCCTGGGAATTGCATCTCTTGATGCATGCGAATGGTGCCGTAAATACCGTTGTTGAACAGCACCACCACGATGTTGGCGCCATACTGCATTGCCGTCGCAAGCTCTTGGCCGTTCATCATGAAGTCGCCATCGCCGGCAACGCACACCACTTGCCGCTCGGGCTGCGCAATTTTTGCGGCAATCGCAGCAGGCACGCCGTAGCCCATGGCACCACTGGACGGTGCCAGTTGCGTACGCCACTGTCGGTGTTGAAAGAACCGGTGCAGCCAACCCGCAAAATTGCCTGCTCCGTTGGTGACGATGGCATCGTCACTCAATTGCCGCCGCAACTCGACAATCAACTCGCTCGGGTTCACATGGCCTGGAATGTTGCTGACCGGCTTGGACCATAGCTCGTAGTCTGCGCGTGCGCTTTGCGTCCACGCCAGCCACGGCAGGTTTGACCGCAGGCTGGCAGGGACGCTGATGCCCGCAAGTTGCTGGCCTACGACGCTCATGCTCGCAGCAGCAGCCACGTCTGCACGGTACACGCGGTTGAGTTCGTTGACATCGGCATGAATGTGCACCAGTTGCTGCGCACTGCGCGGCGGCGTCAGCAACTCATAGCCGCCCGTGGTAACTTCACCCAGGCGCGGGCCGATGGCGATAATGAGATCGCAGTGCTTGATGCGCTGTGCAAGCTCGGGGTTGATACCGAGCCCCACCTCACCCGCATACTGCACATCATCGTTGTTGAACAACGACTGAAACCGCCACGCGCAAGCCACCGGCAACTGCCACTGCCGGGCAAAAGCCGCCACACCGTCGAGCGACGCCTGCGACCACCCCGAGCCGCCTAGCAGCAGCAATGGCCGCTTCGCCCGTTGCAACGCCACAGCGATAGAGTCAAGAGTATCAACCGATAGCTGGTAGTCGATAGGTAGTAACGGCTTAATACTTAGCTGAGTAATTGATGTGCTCAACACATCCTCAGGTAAGGCGAGTACCACCGGGCCGGGCCTGCCATTCGTTGCGGTGTGAATTGCACGCTGCATGTACTCGGGCACGCGGTCGGCACGGTCGACTTGCGCGGCCCACTTGGCCAGCGGCGCGAACATGGCCTCGAGGTCCACCTCTTGAAAGCCCTCGCGGTCTTTCACATCACTGCCCACCTGCCCCACCAGCAGCAGCATGGGCGTGGAATCCTGAAATGCTGCATGCACTCCAATGCTGGCATTGGTGGCGCCTGGCCCACGCGTGACCATGCACACACCCAGCCTTGCAGTGAGTTTGGCGTAGGCCTCGGCCATGAAGGCAGCGCCACCTTCTTGCCGGCAGGTGATGAATTCAATCTTTTCGCGGTACTCATGCAGACCATCGAGCACCGGCAAGTAGCTCTCGCCAGGAACACCAAAGACATGCGTGACGCCTTGCGCCACCAGCGTGTCCACGATCGCATGGCCTGCGAGTTGACTCATGTTGCTTTAGGGGTTTGTTGTTGTAGTGCTTGTGCCGGTTGAGTGGCGTGCGGCTTTTTGCGCGTACCAACTGTCACGGCAAAAGCAATGGACACGGCAAGCGCTGCAGCGGCAATCAAGAACACCGCCTGAGGCTTGCCCGCGTCCATGGCCGTGCCCACCAGCAAAGGTGAGATGGCGAGCCCCACGTCAAGCCCGGAATACACCGTGCCATACACGCGGCCACTGGCATTTGCAGGTGTTGCCTTCTTGATGAGCAAGTCTCGTGACGGACCGGCGATACCGATTGAAAACCCCGCTAGTGCCAAGAGTATAGAAGGCATACCGTCTTTTGAAATGCTGAATCCGAGGAGTACCAACAGCAGTACACCACTCGACAAACCTGCGGCAACCACCCAATGCGTGTGCCTTGCCTCGCCGGCCACAAAGCCGCCCACTAGCATGCCGAGCGCGCCACACACCAGGTAGGCCGACAGCGTAAGCGTTGCGCTCTCAAGGCTCAAACCATACAGCGCTCGCATGGCTGGCACCGAGAAGTTTTGAATCGCACCCAGCGCAATAGTGGAGGCGAAGAAAAAGCCAAAACACAGCCACACCACGGCAAGCTTCATGAAAGCCAGAGAATGCTCTTGCCCCGCCGCCTTACTCGCACTAGGCTCTCCAACATGCCAGGTTGGTGCAACGAACAGGTCTTGCCTGCGCAGCAACGTGAGTGCTAGCGCCGCAAAGGCGAAGGCCGCAGCACATAGGCACGCAACGCGCCAGTGGCTGGCCGTGGCAATCGCCACCAAAAACACGGGCGCAACCGCCCAGCCAAGATTGCCTGCAATGCCGTGCGTGCTGTAGGCATGTCCCAGTCGCGGTGCGCTCACACGGCGGTTGATGATGGTGTAGTCCACCGGGTGAAACACAGCGTTGCCGCAACCCAGCAAGACTGCGCCAATCAGCAAACCGGTGTATCCCTGGGTCTGACTCACCCACAAGCTTGCCAAACAGAAGAATGACAAACCGATGCTGAGCAGCCGCGTTGCACCATACCTGTCGACCAAAAAGCCGGATAACGCCTGCCCTATGCTCGACACCACGAAGAACACGGTGGTGAGC
>CAYSMM010000005.1:19965-21001 GCA_964432095.1 uncultured Burkholderiaceae bacterium
GCAAGCCGAGCTGTGCATAGGTCAGGCCGAAGTCTGCAAGAAAAAACGGTAACAGCGGCGGCAACAGCAGGTGGAAGAAGTGCGACGTGCCGTGCGCCAGCCCCACCAGGCTGATGATGCGGGTGTCGTTTAGGCGGGCAGTAGTCAACTGGCTCATTCAGTCGGTGCAGTATTCATTACGCTGGTGCTTGCCGCTTTACCCCAAGCTGAATTTGCAGGCTCGCTGGATATTCACGATCGGGTCTGCCTTGTCATGGTTTTCGTCATGTCAGGTAGTTGCCCATAGCCGTTCGTTTCAGTAACATTATTATCATGGAACGGCTGATTTACTGCAGCACGGCGCGGGATGATGTTGACCTGCAGGAATGCCGCCACATCGTCGCACTGAGTCAACCCAATAACGCCAGGCTGGGTATCAGCGGTGCGTTGTTGTTCGACTCACGCAACTTTGTGCAGTGGCTGGAAGGCCCTGTAAATCGCATCGAACCGCTGTATAAGCGTATAGCGCGCGATCCTCGCCATGCAAACCTACGTTTACTGCTGCGCGAGCCCACACAAAGCCGTCGCTTTCAGCGCTGGTCTATGGCTCTGGTCGCACCCACGCCCACGGAGTTGCGCGAGATCACGATCGCTATGCAACCGTCGCTGGCAGCACATTGCCCAGAACCGCCGCAAATGAATGCCGAATTGCTTGGCGACCTTTTGATCGAGCTGCTCCAACGCAACTATGAGGTTTCGTCGACCATCAAGCTATAGCGCTCCAGCTGCGACCTGCGTCGAGCTGCTCAGTGAACCACCCGCTCGAAACTGAACATGCCCCCTGCGTAGTCCACCGGAATCACGTCCTTGGGCGCAAATTTTCCCTGCAGGATCAGCTGCGCCAGCGGGTTCTCGATCTGGGATTGGATCGCACGCTTGAGTGGCCGAGCACCGAACACGGGGTCGTAGCCGGCGGTGGCAATATGCTTGAGCGCGTCAGCCGACACATCTAGCCGCATCTCCATCTGCGCCAGCCTGGCCTCCAGGGCCTTGAGCT
>CAYSMM010000006.1:0-20385 GCA_964432095.1 uncultured Burkholderiaceae bacterium
GCGAAGGGAGCGTTCTCGCTCGTCGCCTTGACCTCGAAGCCCTCGGGAAGCCGGGTAACGCGGTCGCCGTGGCTCATCCACACCGGCCAGCGCCGCCCGACCTGCCAGACGCCCTCGAAGAGCGCGCTGTCGCCACGCACCCGCAGGTTCGCTCGGTGGCGGACAACCCCAAGGTCAGCGCGCAGCAGGTGGCTGAGTTGTTTGCATCCGCATGCAAAACCGCGCTGCCGGCCGAGGGTAAGGCCCTGCTGAATCTGCTGATCGAAAACGGCCGCCTGCCGGCGTTGCCTGAGATTGCGGCGCAGTTCCGTGCGCTCAAGAACCGGGCCGACGGCGTGTCGGACGCAACGATTTACAGCGCCTTCCCGCTGGAGGGCGCCGCACTGGCCGACTTGCAAGCGCTGCTTGAAAAGAAGTTTGGCCGCAAGCTCACCACGCAGGTGAAAACCGACACCAGCCTGATTGGCGGAGTTCGCGTGGTGGTGGGCGACGAGGTGCTCGACACCTCGGTGAAAGCCCGTCTCGAAAAAATGAAAGTGACTCTGATGGCTTGAGGCGCTGTGCCTGCAAGCCTCATGGAGAACGACGATGCAATTGAATCCCGCAGAAATTTCTGAACTGATCAAAAGCCGCATTCAAGGCCTCGCTGCCGCGGCAGACATCAAAAACCAAGGCACCGTCGTCTCAGTGACGGACGGTATTTGCCGCATTCACGGCCTGTCGGACGTGATGCAGGGCGAGATGCTGGAGTTCCCCGGCAACACCTTCGGCCTGGCGCTCAATCTCGAGCGTGATTCGGTCGGTGCGGTGGTGTTGGGTGACTACGAGCACATCTCCGAAGGCGACACGGTCAAGTGCACCGGCAAGATTTTGTCTGTGCCGGTGGGCCCCGAGCTGATTGGCCGTGTGGTCAATTCCCTGGGCCAGCCGATCGACGGCAAGGGCCCGATCAACGCCAAGATGACGGACGTGATCGAGAAGGTTGCGCCGGGCGTGATCGCACGTCAGTCGGTGAGCCAGCCGGTGCAGACCGGCCTGAAGTCCATCGACTCGATGGTGCCGATTGGCCGCGGCCAGCGCGAGCTGATCATTGGCGACCGTCAAACCGGCAAAACGGCCGTTGCGGTGGACGCCATCATCAACCAGAAGGGCAAAGACCTCATCTGTGTCTATGTGGCCATCGGTCAGAAGGCATCAACCATTGCCAACGTAGTGCGCAAGCTGCAAGAGTACGGCGCGATGGACTACACCATCGTCGTGGCAGCCTCGGCTTCCGACAGCGCGGCCATGCAATACCTCGCGGCCTACTCTGGCTGTACGATGGGCGAGTACTTCCGCGATCGTGGCCAGGACGCGCTGATCATTTATGACGATCTGACCAAGCAAGCCTGGGCGTATCGCCAAATCTCCTTGCTGCTGCGCCGCCCGCCGGGGCGCGAGGCGTATCCGGGCGATGTGTTTTATCTGCACAGCCGTCTGCTGGAGCGTGCTGCTCGCGTGAATGCCGACTACGTCGAGAAGTTCACCAACGGTGCCGTCAAAGGGAAAACCGGCTCGCTCACCGCGCTGCCCGTGATCGAAACGCAAGCCGGTGACGTGTCTGCGTTCGTGCCGACCAACGTGATCTCGATTACCGACGGCCAGATCTTCCTGGAGACCGATCTGTTCAACGCCGGTGTGCGCCCGGCCATCAACGCCGGTATCTCGGTCAGCCGCGTGGGGGGGGCTGCACAAACCAAGGTGGTGAAGAAGCTCTCCGGCGGTATTCGTACCGATCTCGCGCAGTACCGCGAGCTGGCCGCGTTCGCGCAGTTCGCGTCCGACCTCGACGACGCCACACGCCGCCAGCTGGAGCGTGGCCGCCGCGTGGTGGAGCTGCTCAAGCAGCCGCAGTATCAGCCAGTGCAGGTGTGGCAACTGGCTGCATCGCTGTACGCGGTGAACAATGGCTACCTCGACGATGTGGACACCAAGAAGGTGCTCGCGTTCGAGAAGGGTTTGCACGATTTCCTCAAAACCAAGCATAGCGCCTGGGTCGATGAGATCGAGAGTAAGAAAGAGATGAGCAGCGACGCTGAGGCAGCACTGAAAGCGGCAATCGCCGAGTTCAAGAAAGCCGGCGCCTATTAATCCCTGCATACTCCAGCGAGTCTAAAGCCGTTGCTGGTATTAGATAATGCAGTAACAGCATTGAACTCAATAGAGTATCCTAAATCAGGAGAAATTGAATGCCAGGGATGAAGGAAATCCGCGTCAAGATCAAAAGCGTGCAGAACACACGCAAGATCACTAAGGCGATGGAGATGGTGGCCGCCTCCAAGATGCGCAAGGCGCAGGATCGCATGCGCGCCGCACGCCCGTATGCCGATAAGGTGCGTAACATCGTGGCCAACCTCGGCCATGCCAACCCCGAGTACAGCCATCCGTTCCTCGTCAAGCGCAGCCCCATCAAGCGCGCCGGTGTGATCCTCATCACGACCGACAAAGGCTTGTGCGGTGGCTTGAACACCAACATATTGCGCGCGCTCACGCAAAAAATTCGTGATTCGCAAGCCGCGGGTATTGAGTTGCAGTTCTGTGCGATTGGCAATAAGGGCTTGGGATTTCTCAACCGCCTGTCACAAAACGTGGTGTCGCAAGTCGTGCAGTTGGGCGACAAGCCGCAGCTAGAGCGCTTGATCGGCCCGGTGAAGACCATGCTCGACGCTTATACCGATGGCAAGCTTGACGCGGTGTACATCGCGTACACCAGGTTCATCAACACGATGAAACAAGAGCCGGTGATCGAGACGCTGCTGCCGTTGGGCGCAGACCGCTTGGCACAAACCGCCGAAGAGAAAACCGCCTATGGCTGGGATTACCTGTATGAGCCCGATGCGCAGACGGTCATCGATGACTTGCTGGTGCGCTACGTCGAAGCGCTGATTTACCAGTGCGTGGCCGAGAACATGGCGTGCGAACAAAGCTCTCGCATGGTCGCCATGAAGGCTGCCAGCGATAACGCCAAGAACGTGATCAGCGAGCTGCAACTGACGTATAACAAGGCGCGTCAGGCCGGCATTACCAAAGAATTGAGCGAGATCGTCGGCGGCGCAGCGGCCGTTTGACGACCTTACGGAATTTAGAAATCGGAGAAATACAAATGGCACAAGGACAAATCGTTCAGTGCATCGGCGCGGTGATCGACATCGAGTTTCCGCGTGACAAGATGCCCAAAGTGTATGACGCGCTGATGCTCGACCAGACGCAAGACACCGGCCTGGCCGAGAAGGGCTTGACGTTCGAGGTGCAGCAGCAGTTGGGTGACGGCGTGGTCCGCACGATTGCGCTCGGCTCGTCAGACGGCCTGCGCCGCGGCATGAAAGTGTCTAACAGCGGCAAGCCTATCAGCGTGCCTGTAGGCAAAGCGACGCTGGGCCGCATCATGGATGTGCTCGGCCGTCCCATCGACGAGCAAGGCCCCATCAATACCGAAGAGCGCCGTGCGATTCACCAGTCTGCACCCAAGTTCGACGATCTGTCGCCTTCTGTGGAGCTGCTGCCTACCGGCATCAAGGTGATCGACCTGATCTGCCCGTTTGCCAAGGGCGGCAAGATTGGCCTGTTCGGCGGCGCCGGTGTGGGCAAGACCGTGAACATGCTGGAATTGATCAACAACATCGCCAAGAGCTACGGCGGCTTGTCGGTGTTCGCCGGCGTGGGCGAGCGCACCCGCGAGGGCAATGATTTCTATCACGAGATGCAAGAGGCTGGGGTTATCAATATGGATAGCCTCAACGATTCCAAAGTGGCCATGGTGTTCGGCCAGATGAACGAGCCGCCGGGCAACCGGCTGCGCGTGGCGCTGACCGGCCTGACCATGGCCGAGCGCTTCCGCGACGAGGGCAAGGACATACTTTTCTTCGTGGACAACATTTATCGCTACACGCTGGCGGGCACAGAAGTCTCGGCACTGCTGGGCCGTATGCCTTCTGCCGTGGGCTACCAGCCGACGCTGGCCGAGGAAATGGGAAAACTGCAGGAGCGCATCACGTCCACCAAAACCGGCTCCATCACCTCGATTCAAGCCGTGTACGTGCCCGCTGACGACTACACCGATCCCTCGCCTGCCACCACCTTTGGACACCTTGACGCCACCGTTGCGCTGTCGCGCGAGATTGCCGCTTTGGGTATCTACCCCGCCGTGGATCCGCTCGACTCCACCAGCCGACAACTCGACCCGCTGGTGATTGGCGAAGAGCACTACAACACCACACGCGCTGTGCAGGCCACGCTGCAGCGCTACAAAGAGCTGCGCGACATCATCGCGATTCTCGGCATGGACGAACTTTCGCCCGAAGACAAGCAGGCCGTTGCGCGCGCGCGCAAGATTCAGCGCTTCCTGAGCCAGCCGTTCCACGTGGCTGAGGTGTTCACAGGCCAGCCAGGCAAACTCGTACCGCTGGCTGAGACGATTCGCGGCTTCAAGATGATCGTCAATGGCGAATGCGACCACCTGCCCGAGCAGGCGTTCTACATGGTGGGCGGCATTGATGAGGTGTTCGAGAAAGCCAAGAAGATGAACTAACGAAACGTCAAGCGCCGGCTGCTACGATTGTTGTGGCCCGCTTGCGTTTTGCGGCGTTCATGTACAGGTCAAGGAAACACAAATGTCCACCATTCATGTTGATGTGGTCAGTGCAGAAGAGTCCATCTTCTCTGGCGACGCCAAATTCGTGGCGCTTCCGGGTGAGCTGGGTGAGCTGGGCATTCTGCCCGGCCATACGCCGCTGATCACACGCGTCAAGCCTGGCGCCGTGCTCGTCAAAAAGCCCGATGGCAGTGAAGAGTTCATCTTCATCGCCGGTGGCATTCTCGAAGTGCAGCCTAAGGCTGTGACGGTGCTGTCTGACACCGCCATCCGCGGCAAGGACCTGGACGAAGCCAAGGCGCAAGCAGCCATCAAAGCTGCTGAAGAAGCCAAGGCCGCCGCCAAGGACAAAGCTGAAATCGCCACCGTTGAAGGCGAGCTTGCGATGCTGGCTGCCCAACTGGCTGCGATCCGCAAGCTGCGCAACAAAGGTTAAGCATACGCCCTGTCTTCCGCAGCACTCTGATTCGGCATTACTGCATCCACTATAAGTGGATGTCTGGTTGCTCAGTAACCAGATATCGGCATATACTCTATTTAGTATGCTGCAAACAGCTGTAAATTCCAACACACGGTTGACGCAGTGCAGTGCTGCACCTGCCATGGGCAGGGTACAGAGTGACTAGGCTGTAGTAGCGGCCAATGGAAGCTCCAGCCGCACGTCGGTACCGCCTGCAGGCAATGCGGAGACTGTCATGGTCGCCCCAATCTTCTGCGCGCGCCGCTGCATGTTGGTGAGGCCGTGGCCGCCGCGTGGCGCATCAGGCTTTGGCGGAGTGATGCCGCAGCCGTTGTCGCGGATTGACACGAACGCGTGGTGTGCCCTGGCGTCGTAGCCGCTTTCGAACGTCACACGGCTAGCGCCGGAATGTTTAAGCACATTATTGAGTGCCTCTTGTACGATGCGCATCAACTCGCGCCCGCCGGTACCCGCCAGTTGCGGCATGTGCGGCACCTCGCGCACTTTCCATTCGATCTCCACGCCTGCGGCGCGCAGCTTGTCAGCCAGGCGGTAGCGCAGATGCGCTAGCAGCGCGACTACGTCGCCCTCGGCCTCGCTGAGCGCATCGATCGTCAACCGCAGCTCGTCCATGCATTCGCGCAGTACGCCAGCGGCCTGCTGTTGTGATAACTCACCGCGCTCGAGCGAGCGCATCGACACCATCATCTGCGTGCCCAGCCCGTCGTGCATGTCTTGCATGATGCGCGCACGCTCTTGCAGCATCGTTTGCTGGCGCTCGGCCTCACGCAACTGCGCATAATTGGCTTCTAACTCATATGTTTTCTCTCGTACGCGCTGCTCCAGAATTTCGTTCATGCGCGTCACGGTGTCGTAGTTGCGTATGAAGCGATTCAACAGCATCCAACCCACCAAAATGATGAAGCCCATGCCGGCGTATGGCACCAGCCACACCGGGTACACCTCGATGCGGTTTTCGAATAGCAGGAAATCATGCACGCCAAACGCCACCGACACCAGCCCAGTAGCCACCAGCAGCACGCTGTCAGTACTGCGCGTCTGCCAGGCATGGCGCGCCACCACTGCCGCACCAACCAGCGCCACGACAATGGAGTAAAAGCGTAACGCCGTGGAGGCCTGATCAAAGTGTCCGTAATGCTCGGCCAGGTAAAGCAGCGGAATTGCCAACGCCGACACGATCCACACCACAAGCTCGAACCGCTTGAGCCGCTTACCCGCGAAGCGTATGCAAAACATCATCAAAAAGCCGACGAACAGCGGAAACAGGGCGGTCCACAGCACGCCGTGGTGCGGTTGCGGCAACGGGTTTTGTGGCGACTGCAGCCACACGTTGTGCAGTGCCCAAAGCAAGCCGCCGGCACCAAAGTAGGCATACATCGGGTCGGCGCGACGCTTAGCCCATAGCAACAGCGAGAACGCCGCCAACACCGACATAACCGAGCTCACGATCACCGGCCCCACCGCGTTGGCGAACAGCTTGTTGTAATAGCGGCGCGAAAGCGTGTTTTCGCTGCCAATCTGCAGCGGCGCCACCATCAGCGCGACACGGCCATTGGCGGTTCGGCCCCCAACCTGCATCAACATCTCGTTAGTGCCGGGCTTGAGCACCTCGTCCGGCATCGTGAACAGCCGCGTCTGCCGCCAGCCCCACAAGGGAGCGTCGCTCATATTGCCTGTGCTGGCCACACGCAGACCGTTGATAAATAGATTGACGTGTGCCTGTAAGCCCGGGAAGAACACGGCCTGCATCTCGCTGGGTTTGCTTAGCAGCGTGAACTCGGCGCGGTACCACGAGGGTGCCTTGTTCGCGTTGCGGGCCTTCAAGTCGTCGGGCAGCGTTACTGGCTGAGCCTGTGTGTCGTCGGGCGTACCGTCAGCCTTGGCGGGCATCCAGATCACGGAGGTGATCTCCGTCACCGCACTGGCGCCGGGCGCTTGCGGCCATGCTGCGCAAGCCAAGGCGAACAGGCACAGCAGTACAAGAAAACGCAGCGCAACCCGGCTAGGTGTCATGCGATCTGTCCTCGTCGGCCGGGTGACCCAGAATACCCAGCCGCTGCGCCTCGAACACAGCCTCATTTTTGTTGTGTACAGCGAGCTTTTGGTATACGCGCTTGATGTGCGTCTTCACCGTCTCGGTGCCCACACCGAGCAACTTGCCCACCTCGGGAAAGTTATAGCCCTTGGCCATGAGTTGCAGCACTTCACGCTCGCGGTCGGTCAGGCCAATGGCTACGCCCTCGGCTGAGAGTGATCGGGGTGCAGCTGCTGCCCTGGCAGCCATGGTCGTTGCTGGTGCCGCGCTGGGGGTGCGCACCCGGCTGAGTAAATGACGTGCAATCGCTGGGCTGATGGGAGCGCCGCCTGCGGCCATGTCGCGAATAGAGGCAAGGAAGTTCTCCTCCCCCGTGTCCTTGAGCACGTAGCCCACGGCACCGGCCTCGATGCTGTTGATCACGTTGCGCTCATCGCCGAATACCGTAACCACCATCACCAGGCAATCGGGCCGCTTGGCCACAGCGTGCTTGATCACGTCGATGCCGCTGCCATCAGGCAGGCCTAGATCGACAAGCGCCATGTCGGGCAAATGCGAGTCAAGGGCGGCAAGCGCCTCGCGCACTGTAGGAACTGCGGCTACGAGATCGAAGTCGCCACTGCCTGCAAGTGCCTGCGAGAACGACTCACGCAACGGGTCGTTGTCTTCCACCAGCAATACCGTACGTTTAGTCATACCTGTTTCCTGTGGTGCGGTGTGCATTGTCGCGCAGCAGACTCTATTGCAAAACAGTCTTGCACTGGCAACGTGTCCCCCGACCGGGGGACGCGAAAATCGCAGCCGGCGCGCACACTGCCATGCATACGTTGCGGTAAACCGTTAAATGCAAGCCGCTAGACCGAAGGAGTTGACATGACCCTCGACTTACCCGTGCTTATCGTGTTGGGCTGCGCCATATCCGTGTTCAGCCTGGGCTTTGTACAAATGCTTGCCACCCGCGCGCTAACCCGTGAACTGCAAGGCATATCGTCGACCACCGACTTGCGCCACAGCGAGATCGACGCGCTGGGGCTGGAGTCCGCAACCCCGTTCTTGTGCAAGAGCTTGACGACGCACGATTAGGCTTAGCAGAAACCACGGATTCGCTGTGCTAGCCGCATCAGTCCAGGCGATGGGAGCCATTAGTCCATCAGTGCGATTTATCCGAGCTTGCAGCTGAACTCAGCCAGGCCGCCCTGGGTCTGAGTTCTTGATTCCAACAACCGAGGCAAACAATGCATTCATTGCGCTCGTGGTACGCCCTTGCGGCTGCCGCTACGTCCCTCATTGCAGCGGCACCTGCCTATGCAACCGTGACTCCATCCGTCGCCCAGGCCTGTAACTCGGTGCCAGTGCCGTATGCTGTAGCCTTGATTGAGCTGTACACCTCGGAAGGCTGTGATTCCTGCCCACCCGCCGACAAATGGCTCTCCACGCTCACGGCAAGCGAGGCCATCGTTCCCGTTGCGTGGCATGTGGACTATTGGGATCGCTTGGGGTGGAAAGACCGCTTTGCTCGCGCCGACGCTGCGGTGCGGCAGGCGCAGAAAGTGCGGCTCGAAGGCGGGCGCACCTCCTACACCCCGCAAGTGATGATTCAGGGGCGCAGCCAGTTCTTTGGTGAGCGGGGTGCGGTTCAGTCACGCCTGTTGCAATTACGTGCGGCCCCTGCACCGGCACAACTCAGCGTTTCTCATGCTGCGGCAGCGGGTTCAACCGTGCGCGTGGATTGGCAATTGCAAGGGACTGGCTTTGACGGCGGTGTGGTGATGCTTGCACTGCTGGAGGACGATCTGGTATCGCAAGTCAGCGCAGGCGAAAACCGCGGCGTGACGCTCAAGCACGATCACGTCGTGCGCCAGCTCAGCGCGCCGCAGCGCATCGCAGGCGCGTCAGGCAGCGGGCAAGTCAGCCTAGCGATGCCTGCAGATGCGCGGCCCAGCCGTACGCGCGTCGTCGCCTGGCTTGAAGACTCCCAAGGCCGCGTGCTGACTGCTGCGGCAGCCAGCCGATGCCAATGAAAGGCGGGCATCCGCCCTGGCCGTTGTCAGGGCTTTGCAGTCAGTATTGATGAGTGACTGTCAGTGAAGCTTGGCCGGCGACGCACCTGGGCTTGCCCCGGAACTGCTGGCCATCACACCGGCCACGGCGCGATCGATTAAACCCTCGGATTCGTACAGCTTGAATGCACCTTCCGAGCACATCTTATCCAGCGCGCGACGTGTGATGCTGTGGCTCTTGCCGCCGACGTTGCTGGAGAACATATAGAACAGGCCCTTGGGGCTTTTCCAGAACAGCTGCACCTTCACCCAATTGCCCTGATACAGCATTTCGTACCAGGTGCCCACAGTCAGTGACTCTGCACGCACGAGATTGGCCGACGAGATGCTTGCCCGCGCGGCGGTAGGCGTGGGCGCCGCAACATCGGGGGTGTCGATGAGTGCAGCCACGTCCTTCTCGCTGCGATTGACGAGTACTTCACCAATTTGATGCGGCGTGTCCAGTTCCAAAGTGCCCCCCCAGGCCTGGGCCACCTTGTCCTGCCAGGCTAGCGATTGCGCGTTGGCAGGGGACGGCTGTACGCCTTCGGCCTTTACGGCCTTGGCATGCGAAGTCATCAACTGCGCAAAGAACCGTTGCTGATCCACGGGCGCGTCGCTCAGCAAAGCCAGGCCGGCGCGAAGGCTCTTTACCAGTCCGGGCAACAGTTTGAGCAGATGTGTACGGTCGGGTGCCGTCACCTTGGGCTGAACACTCCACACCAGGTCGCTTGCGGTTTGCTTGTAGGTGCGCGCGTCCTCAGAGTCCTCGCCGTGCTGCAAAATGCTTTCCACCAGCACCAGTGCCCACGGCTCACGCAGGAAGTCGCGCAGATAGTCCTCCACCTCAACCGTGGCCAACATGGTGGCAATGTGGTGAGCCACCGAGCTCTTCATCACGGTGCGAAGCTCGGCACGCTCGAGCGCGTTCACTGCGTCCAGCGAGGCTTTCTCGTTGGCCGCGCTGATGTCACCAATCACGGCCTCGATCACCTGAAGCTGCTCGGAAAAAATCTCGGGTTGCTCGCTGTCGCTGCTGATGATGGTCTCGACCGACTGCCCCACAGCGCCGACGAATCGCTTGAAGCGCTCGTTCTCGGCCGAGTCGAAGCCTGAGGAGTACGACGCAATGCGGTTGATCAGCTTGCGCGTGGGGTGCGAGCGGCTTGAGAACAGGGTGGCGTCGTTCAGTGCGACCCGCAGCACCGGAATTTGCAGCCGGCCGAGCTGGGCCTTGATGACAGGCAGCAGCCGTGAGTCGGCCAGGATATGGTCGAACATCATGGCCACCACGTCGATCGTCAGCCGCTCTATGGGCCGTTGCGCGGCTTGCAGCAAATCCTCGCGGAACTGATAGATGACGTTGTTCAACGGCATCGGGTTGGACAGCACGGCGCCTTGCTGTACTGCATATTGCGTAGCCTCTTGCATAGCCACCTGGTGCAGCATCCCGCGCAGCACCTCATTACCCATCGCACCGCCAAAGAAGGACGACGGCCCGCCGGTGGTGTCGGAGAATCCGCTGCTTGCGGGCATGCGAGGCGCAGCGCGGCCCTGGAACAAGCGCTCCAGGTGGCTTTGAGAGTGGCCGCCCAACAGGCTTGCACCGCCGACACCAGTGCCGCCAATCGGTTGATAGCCACCCGGCGAATCCAGTGCAGCCGAGGCGGCGCTGCCCACCGCGTGCAAGGGTGAGCCCGGAGCGCGGGCCGGGCGGATGCCGTAGGCCGCAGGCTCGATGTTGCGCGCCTTCAAGCGCTGGTTGTAGGAGGAATAGGTATCTTTGAGCGCCGTGGAAAGCGCCGAGCCAAAACTGCGTAGCAGCACCAGGCGCTCTTCGCCGCCGACCGACATGGATTGCACCGCGCGCTGCAGCGAGCGGCCAAACAGCTCCGGGCGCAGCGGGTTGTGCTTGGCATCCACCTCATCGGTGCCCTTGAGCGCACTCAATCGCGCCGTCAGGTCGCGGATTTCCCATTCCGCGCTTGCTTCGATCTGCTGGACGAGTTGCGACACTTCCACGTCTTCATCAATGCTGTCGTCGTCCACGATCTTCAATTCCTCAAACCGCATGGGCCTGCCAGTGTCGGCAGAATTCAAGCTGTTGGGGTGTTTGACCAGTTGATTGAACTGCTCGACGAAGCTCTGCGCCAGCAGGCGCTGCGCCTTGCGCAGTTCGATGAGTAAATCCTGATAAAGCTGCCTCTCTTTGCCGGTCAGGGAGTCTGTGGCGCGTGCTTCAAATGTGGCGATGACTTCGCCCACAACTTTTTGTATGAGTTGCTGCGCTTGCGACATCGCGTCGCGCATGAAGTCTTCAAGCACCGTGTCGGTGGTGTCGGCAGGCATGATGAAACCTGGATACTTTCGGTTGTCTGACCCCTCCCTGAGTCTTCTATTTACGACATTTATACGCCTTGCTGCATGGCGCTTCAATCAAAACTACTAACAGTTACTTCGCTTGTAAGCGAGTACGGCGGTGGCGCAAAAGACTGACGTGCAGACGGCTAGCGAAAGCGTACCGCCGCCCACACTGCGGGCACGAAGGTCATGACGGCATAGCCCAGCAATGCGCCATCTTGCCAAGCCCCCGACAGCGTGCCCGCAAGATGAACGAGTACGCACACTATGCCGCAGGCGATTGCAGACGCCCAGTGCAGGCCGCAGCGTAATAGCAAACTGGTGACAAGAATCGTCACAAAACCGGTTGCAAACGGCATGGCTGCAGCGCCGAGGGCCAATTTAGCAGCGGTAATAAGGTCTTGCATCATGATTGGGGTAAGTTTTTATAATTCTGACTTATGGATGCGACGGTCGCCACATTAGGCGTCAATCATCAATCGGCTCCGCTATCCCTGCGGGAGCAGTTGGCCTTTGGCGCTGAGCAATTGGCACCGGCGCTGTCGTCGCTGAGCGAAGCTGCGCGGCGCATATTTGTTTCGCAAACACAAAGCACCGCGCCCGCGGGAGTGGCGATTCTTTCCACCTGCAACCGCACTGAGCTGTACATCAGTGCGCAAGGGCAAGCCGATCTGGGTGCGCAAGCGCAGCGGCAGTTGCAGCGCGAACTGGAGCAGTGGTTGGTGCAGGCATGCAAAGTCGATCGTGCCGAGCTTAACCAGCATGCCTACTACCTGCCGCAAGACGCAGCTGTGCGGCACGTTTTCCGCGTGGCTAGCGGGCTGGACAGCATGGTGCTGGGCGAGCCGCAAATCCTGGGTCAGATGAAAGACGCCGTGCGCTTCGCGCATGAAGCCGGCAGCTTGGGGCCGACGCTATCGCGCCTGTTCCAGCAAACCTTTTCGGTGGCTAAACAGGTGCGCAGCCAGACTGCGATTGGCGAGGGTGCGGTGAGCATGGCTGCGGCATGCGTCAAGATCGCGCAGCGCATTTACGAAAGCCTTTCCGATTGCTCGGTGCTGCTGGTGGGCGCAGGCGAGATGAACGAGCTGGTCGGCACGCACTTTGCCGGCCACCACCCCAAGCGGCTAGTGGTGGTCAACCGCAGCGCTGACCGCGGCGAGCCGTTGGCCAGTAAACTGCGTGGCAGCTATGTGCCGCTGGCCGAGCTGCCCGCCATCTTGCATCAGTTCGACATCATCGTTAGTTGCACCGCCAGCACCCTGCCCATCATTGGGCTGGGGGCGGTGAAGCGTGCCATCAGCGAGCGCAAACACAAGCCGATGCTGATGGTCGATCTAGCGGTACCGCGCGACATCGAGCCTGAGGTCGCGCATGTGCCCGATGTGTTTCTGTACACCGTGGACGATCTTCAAGCCTGGGTGCAAGACGGCATTCAAAGCCGCAAGGCGGCGGTGAGCCAGGCCGAGGCCATCATCGAAACCCGGGTACAAGACTTCATGCACTGGCTTCAGAGCCGCGGCCGCGTTCCCACATTGCAAGCCATCAGCGCACGCGGTGAGGCCTGGCGCCAGGCCGAACTGGACCGCGCTGCACGACAACTGGCAGCCGGTGAAGACCCGGCCAAGATAATGGAGCAACTGTCGCATCGTTTGAGCCATAAGTTCTTGCATGGCCCGCTGACAGCACTTACCGAAGCCAGCGCCAACGAGCATGTCAGCCTAGCAATGAGTGCCGAGCGCTTTTTTCTGCGTAGCGACCGCAGCGAACGCGAGCGTTAGCTGAGCGGCCCGACCCTCATCTCGGAGCAGGCAGAGCCTGCTTTCCACGCAACTCAATGACGCAGAGTGCTTGCAGGAATGCAAAAAAGGCCGGTACTATGTATTGTATATACCGTTTTCTGCTATCCAAGATTGCAGTATCGGCAATATACAAATAACAGTATAAAAGAAATTGTCCCTCTGCCTGCGTCACGTTAGACCATCTTGCCTGAAAGCCAGAATTGAAACCGTCGATGCGAGCCAAGCTCGCGCAAATGCGCGAGCGTACCCAAGAGATCAACCATCTGCTGTCGCAGGTGGAGGTGATGAATGATCAAAACCGCTTTCGTACCTTGTCCAAAGAGCATGCCGAGCTGGCGGGCCCGGTAGGCCTGTTCGAGCGTTACATGCAGGCCGAGGGCGACCTTGCCGCTGCACGCGAGATGCTGTCCGACGCCGGCATGAAGGCCATGGCGGAGGAGGAGATCGCGGCTGCTGAAAGCCTGATGCCGCAGTTGCAGGCGCAGCTCGAGCGCGCCCTGCTGCCCCGCGACCCCGACGACGACCTGGACGTGTTTCTTGAAATCCGCGCCGGTACGGGCGGCGAGGAGAGCGCGCTGTTCGCGGCCGATTTGCTGCGTATGTACACGCGCTACGCGGAGCGCCAGCGCTGGAAAACCGAGATCGTGAGCTCAAGCCAAAGCGATTTGCGCGGTTATAAAGAGGTGATCGTGCGCATCGCTGGCGCGGGTGTGTACGGGGCGCTCAAGTTTGAAAGCGGAGGCCACCGCGTGCAGCGCGTACCCGAAACCGAGACGCAAGGCCGCGTGCACACGAGTGCATGTACGGTAGCGGTACTGCCGGACGCCGGCGAGGCTGCTGCGATTCAGATCAACCCGGCCGATCTGCGTATCGACACCTTCCGCGCCAGCGGTGCTGGCGGCCAGCACGTCAACAAAACCGATAGCGCAGTGCGGATCACACACTTGCCCACCGGGCTGGTGGTCGAGTGTCAGGATGACCGCTCGCAACATCGTAACAAGGCGCAGGCGTTGTCGGTGCTGGCGTCGCGCCTGAAAGAGAAAGAAAAACAGGAGCGCATGGCCAAGGAGGCAGCCGAGCGCCGTAGCCTGATTGGCACCGGCGACCGCAGCGACCGCATCCGCACCTACAACTTTCCCCAGGGCCGTATGACGGATCACCGCATCAACCTCACGTTGTACAAGCTGCAATTCATCATGGACGGTGACCTGGCCGAGATGGTGGACGCACTGCAGGCAGCCGACCAGGCCGAGCGTCTGGCCGCGCTCGACACCGCCGAGGCGTAAGCCATGGTGCTGCTGCTGCGCGACTGGCTCCGTGCAAGCAGTACGGATACGCTTGATGTGCGTGATGTACAGGTGATTGCGCAGCACGTGCTCAAGCTGTCGCGTACGCAGCTCATTACACAGGACGTACGCGAGCTGAGCAGCGCCGAACTGGCCGCACTGAATTCGGCAGCCGCACGCCGAGTGCAAGGAGAGCCGGTGGCCTACATCACCGGTTGCAAAGAGTTTTACGGTCTGCAGTTCACCGTGAGTCCGGCTGTGCTGGTTCCGCGGCCCGAGACGGAGTTGCTGGTGGAGCTTGCGCTGCAGTACCTCAAAGGCAAACCCGCGGGCGCGCGCGTGCTCGACATGGGCACCGGCAGCGGCTGCATTGCCATCAGCATAGCGCACCAAGCGCTGCAGGCGCAGCATGTTCACATAACTGCGGTGGATGTGAGCGCAGCCGCACTGGCGGTGGCACAGCAAAACAATCGGCAACTCGTGCAAGGCCGCGTGCGCATGCTGCAAAGCCGCTGGTTTGATGCACTGCAAGGTGAGCGATTCGACGTGATCGTGAGTAACCCGCCTTACATCGCTGAAGGCGACGCACACCTGACCGCGCTTGCGCATGAGCCGCAAACCGCGCTCACCTCTGGCCGAGATGGGCTCGATGACTTACGCCACATCATCGCGCAGGCCCCGCTGCATTTACTGCCGGGGGGTGCGCTATGGCTGGAGCATGGCTACGATCAGGCCGGCGCGGTGCGCCAATTGCTTGAAGTGGCGGGTTTTGCCGCCATTTGCAGCTATACGGATTTGGCAGGGATAGAGCGCGTGACCGGCGGTGTACGGCGCTCAGATACTGCCGGTAAGGGTGTGATACAGGGTTAACGGGGCGGCTCTACAATCAATTGCTTCGGACTCGAGCGTGATTCAAGCGTAATTTAAGGCGTAATTTGGCGTAGTGGGCGCATCAACAGACAGGGCGAGGTGAAGAATGGACGTTCAACAGCAGATCGACAGCATCGTCAAAAGCAACAACGTGGTGCTGTTCATGAAGGGCACCAAGAGCTTTCCGCAGTGCGGCTTTTCAGGCCGTGCGGTGCAAATCCTCAAGGCTTGCGGAGTGGAGGATTTCGCAGACGTGAACGTGCTGGCCGATGAGGGCATTCGCCAAGGTGTGAAGGAGTACGCCAACTGGCCGACGATCCCGCAGCTCTACGTAAAGGGTGAGTTCGTCGGCGGCAGCGACATCATGATGGAGATGTACCAATCCGGCGAGTTGCAAGAGCTCTTGAAGTAAGTGGACTTGGCTCTGCGCACAGGCCCCGAGAAACAGAGAAAGCAGCAGCTAAGACAACCACAGATTACGTTTTAGAAGTTTCAGTCATCACCTGTGTCTAGGGCGTGCGTGCTTGGCTGTGACTTTTTTCCCGGCGACACGGGAGTTGCCTACAGCTATGACCCAAACCAAACGTCTCATCATCGCCATCACCGGCGCCACCGGCGCGGTGTACGGCGTGCGGCTGCTTGAGCATCTGCGTGCGTTGAAGGTTGAGTCGCATTTGCTCATCTCCAGCGCCGGGGTGCTCAACCTCAAGGCCGAGCTCGACCTCGACCGCAAGGCGGTGGAATCGCTCGCTACGCAGGTGCACGCCGTAGCCGACGTGGGTGCGAGCATCGCCAGCGGCAGCTTTGCCACCGACGGCATGATCGTTGCGCCGTGCTCCATGAAGACGCTGGCGGCTGTTGCGCATGGCCTGAGTGACAACCTCATCACACGTGCCGCCGATGTGTGCCTGAAAGAGCGCCGCCGTCTGGTGCTGATGGTGCGCGAGACGCCGTTCAACCTTGCGCATCTGCGCAACATGACGGCCGTCACCGAGATGGGTGGCATCATCTACCCGCCATTGCCAGGCTTTTATCACCGGCCCAAAAACATCGAGGAGATGGTCGATCACACGCTGGGCCGCGTGCTGCAGCTGGTTGGAATCGATCAGCCTTTGAGCCCGGTGTGGGGCGGTATCAAACTGCCAGCCAATGGCGCTGTGTGATCTTGCACCGCACAGTCTGGAAAATCTGATACTCTATTGAGTAACATGCTTTCACTGGTTAATGGTATTCCAGAGAAGGCATGATAGATAGCAGAGTATATTCGTGATTGAGTGTGAGTCATCAGGTGCTCAGGCTCGCAATCCACCACACGATGCCGCTGCTCACTAGCAATACCACCAATGCAGTGATGCGCTGCGCAGCGCGATCCTGGCTGGCCATGGGTAAGTCCAGGTCCACATCCTTGTCACCGCTGATCATGGGTTTGATGAGGTTCTGCCTCTTGCCCCACAGGTACACCAGCACCGCGATGATGTGCAGACTCACCAGAACGATCAACATCCATTTGCCGATGAGTTTGTGATACGTGGTGAGCTGCGTGACACTCGCGTTGCTCACGAAGCGCGACAGCGGGCCGGAGAACGCGATTTCGTCGTCCACAAACAAACCTGTTACGGCTTGCGCGAGCAAAAACGCCAACAGCGCAAACACCGACAGCGCGCCCAGCGGGCTGTGCCCCAGCACATGCCGGAACGCGCCGGGCTCACGCAAGTAGCGCAGCGCAGCCCGCGGCCCGAACCAAAAATTAGAAAAACGCGACCAATGCCCGCCGGCAAACCCCCACACCACGCGAAACAGCAGCAGCGCCAGCACGGCATAGCCCAAGCGCATGTGCCAGGTCATCCAGTTGCCGCCGATCTGGCTGGTGATCACCAGACCGATGACGGCTGCAGCCAGCAGCCAGTGAAAAAGCCGGGTCGGCAAATCCCACACCCTCACCTGCATACGCTTCTCCTTTTGGTATTGCCGCTGCGCCCTGCGTAAACTTTAACGTGCTGGCGGCCGCGCCTCAAGCCAGATCACTACGCTGTAAAGCCGCGATTGGAGGCAGGGGGTTGTCCGCTGGCGCACGCGCTGCAAGCATCACAGAATTCGCACACAATAGGTTGTGCATCAAGGGTTGCGCATCAAGGCCAGTGTAGTGATGAAGCCTTGAGCAAGCCAATGCGACAGCGCATGACCTAGTCACCCACACTTGGTATCACAATTTATCGCAAGGAGCTCACGATGATCAAACGAATCACAACACTGGCCGCTGCGGCCCTTTGCGCGGCGTTTGCTGCTGCGCCCGCGCAGGCGCAATTCGCCAAACCTGAGGACGCTGTGAAGTACCGTCAGGGTGCGCTCACAGTCATAGGCGCGCACTTCGGCCGCCTCGGTGCCATGGCCAACGGCCGTGCGCCGTTCGACGCCAAGGCCGCAGCCGACAACGTGGCCGTGATCGAGTCGGTGGCCAAATTACCTTGGGCGGCCTTCGGCGCTGGCACAGACGTGGGTACGCATCGCTCCAAGCCCGAGATCTGGAAAGAGCAGGACAAGTTCAAGAAGGCCAGCGACGATATGGTGGCTGCCGTGGGCAAGCTGTCAGCAGCAGCCAAGAGCGGCAACATGACGCTCGAGCAGCTCAAGGTGGCGTTTGGCGATACCGCCAAGACTTGCAAAGCGTGCCACGACGCATATCGCAAGGAATAGTCATGCTATGGGGCTGTGCAGGCGTGTGCGCTGCCACAGCCATTTATCTCATTCAGCTTCTCTTGTGTCTAAGGTAGATTCACAAGGTCCACCTAGCCAAGGAATTGACTACGAGCTGCCTGTTTGCTGATTTCGATCAGCCGGCTTTATTTTCTTCGGCTGACTCATCTGGCACAGCGGACGATTTGGAATAGACTCGCGCGGCCCAGATACCCACCTCGTACAAAATGCACATGGGTATGGCCAATGCAAGCTGGCTCACCACGTCGGGCGGTGTGAAGATGGCAGCAATCACGAATGCCAGCACGATGAAGTAGCCGCGAAACTCTTTGAGCTTGTCGATTGTCACCATCTTGAAGCGCACCAGCAGCATCACCACAATCGGCACCTGAAACGCCAGGCCGAAGGCCAGGTAGAGCGACAAAATAGTCTCGACGTAGCTGGCAATATCGGGCGTTGCAGCCACGCTTTCGGGTGTGAACTGTTGGATGAAGCCGAACATCTTGTCGAGCACAAAAAACTGCACGAAGGCAATGCCGATGAAAGCCAGTGCGCTGCCAAACACGATGATGGGCATCGCAAGCTTTTTCTCATGCTCATACAGGCCTGGCGCCACGAACGCCCACGCCTGATACAGCAACCACGGCAGCGCCAGTAGCACCGCGCACATCAACAACACCTTCAGCGGTACGAAGAACGGCGAGAACACACCCACTGCGATGAGCTTGGTACCCGGTGGCATGTGCGCGCGGATGGGCTGTGCGATGAAGTCGATCAAACCGCTTGGCCCCGGCCAGATGGCCAGCAGTACGGCAGCGGCAATGACACCGTAAATGCAATACAGCAAACGGTCGCGCAGCTCAACCAGATGCTGAACAAAGGTCTGCTCGGTGTCGTTGGGGTTGGTCTCTGGAGTGGCGGCCACGGGTAGTGCAGATGCTTTGACTTCGGTAATAGACGTCGAGGTAACGTACGGATTAAGCCTTCAACTTGGGCCGGTACTTGGCCACGCGCGCCGCGCCCGAAAGCGCGCGGGTGCGAATGCCGGCTTTACGCTTGTACCACTGTGGTACGGCGCCTTGCTTCTTGCGGAACTGGTTGCGCTTGGATGGCTTGCCGTCGGGCGCGTAGTAAGACGGCGGCTCACGCAACTCGTCGTTGTGTATTCGGTTGTCCTGCAGCCCGGCGGTAGCTTCACTCCAGTTTTGCTCAAAACTCGCCTGCGCTTCGCCCACATTTTTTTCTACGGTTTGCTGCAAATCCTGCGCGGCACTCTCCATCTCGCTTTTCATGCGCTTGAGCTCTTCAAGCTCCATCTGGCGGTTCACTTCGCTTTTCACGTCGGCCACGTAGCGCTGCGCGCGGCCGAGCAAATTGCCCACCGTGCGCGCCACACGCGGCAGCTTCTCGTGACCGAGCACCACCAGTGCCACCACCCCGATCAGCAGAAGTTTGTCTATGCCCAGGTCAACCATTGCAAATGGATTATCTCAACTTAGCGCAGCTCCAAACTCAGGGCGCCGCAGATGAAAAAGGCCGACGAGTGCGCGTCGGCCCTAGCGTTCATGCGCAGCAGCGCAGCGTTGCGTGCCCGCGTGCGATCAGGATTTCTCCTTAGCCTGCACGTCGATGGTTTCTTTGGCCGCGCTGCTGCCGCCAGAGGCCAATTTCTCGGCATCAGCCTTGCCGGCCGCATCCCCGCCGTCTTTCATGCCGTCCTTGAAGCCCTTGACCGCGCCGCCCAGATCGCTACCCAGATTCTTGAGTTTTTTGGTGCCGAAAATCAGCACCACAACTACTAGCACGATCAACCAGTGCCAAATTGACAAACCGCCCATTTCGTCTCTCCTCGCCAGCTAATGGCCTGGCGTTATTCATTGATTCATCGAAGTCCGTGGAGTGCCATATGCACAACGGCAGGCTAAGCGCGCCGCGCCCACGGATGCGGCCCGCCCAACACGTGGATATGCAGGTGGTATACCTCCTGCCCGCCGTCGTTGCCTGTGTTGATAATGGTTTTGAAGCCATCAGACGCGCCTTGTTCCTGAGCCAGGCGCGGAGCCAACGCAAGCATTCTACCCAACAGGCTTGAATGCGCAGGCTCGATTTCCTGCAACGACGCAATGTGTATTTTAGGAATGATCAGAACGTGTACCGGTGCGGCGGGGTGAATGTCGTGAAACGCCA